>CAOJQV010000005.1 GCA_948441945.1 uncultured Clostridium sp.
AAGGAGTGTCCCCAATTCCCGTTTGGAAGGGATAAAAAGAACGTCCCTATTTCCCATAAAAAGAGCTGCCTTACTAAGACTGCTCTTTTATGTTTTCTAAAAATCTCATTAATTCTTTCAAGTCATCTGGAGTATAATATCCACTAAGTTTTCCTTTGTAGAATTCATACTTTTCTGCTCCTTTAAAACTAACTGTTGTGTTTCCCAATACAGGAATGTTGACTTTTTTTCTTTTTAGTTCTCTTAAAAATTCTTTTCCTGCATAGTCTTCTTCCTCTAAGCCTTCTGCTATTGGAAATTGCATATCTAATATAATTCCATTATATGCTTTGTCCTTTAACACTTCTTTAATAGCTCCATACAGATTGAAAAGTTGCTCATACTCAACCTGTTCTCTTTTTAGAACTTCTTTTATCCAATTGCATTTTGCAATTGAATCGTCTACAATCAATATCCGCATAAGCGCCTCCTTTATTAGTCTTGACTAATTTTTACATTTGCTATTATATCATATTTTTCTTGTTTGCTCAAGTAGTTTATTTCAAAAAATGGGAGAAGGGGACGTTCCTTTTATCCCTTCCAAACGGGAATTGGGGACACTCCTTTAAATATACTGAATTAAAAAATATATTTAAAGGAGTGTCCCCAATTCCCGTTTGGAAGAGATAAAAGGAACGTCCCCTTCTCCCGTTAAATTAATAATTTTATAATCACTAAGCATACTGCACCTGGTAAACCTAAAAAGCCAATTAAAATACTTGTAAAAAAATTTAATCCTATATGAAATCCCCATACTCCACCTATTAAATTGATTAAGAATATGGTAATACCACCTAATATAGAATTAAGTACTAATTTTAAAATTTTTCTAATTGGAACTATAAATATTTTTCCAAATAAAAACAAAAAACTTATACAAGCTAAATATGTAATTATATTTGTGTCCATCTTCATCCCTCTTTAAAATATATTTATACATTTCTATGAATAATGATGGACAAATATTCTTTTAACTTATTTCTTCTTCATAATTTATATATTTTAGTTGATTAATATTATCAATTGAAATACCTTTTACTTTTGCAAGTTTAATTAGATAATCTAATTTTGCTTGATTTGCTTTTATTTGATAAATATAATAATCTACTAAATCAGATTCTGCATAATCAAAATTTCTATTATTATTTTTTAGTTCTTCTCTTGTCTTTATGATATTTTTTACTAATTCTTCTTCTTTTTCTAACTCTGTTATATTTTTAATTAAAAATTCCCTTTTGAATTCTTCTTCCATAAAAACACTTCCATTTCTAACCATTTTACATATTATATGCTTTGAACTGTAAAATTATGCTTTTTTTGCAAAAATACTTGTTTTTTTCGCCATTTTGTAGGATAATATATATGTATGATTTTATAAAAAAATATAATGAAGGGATTTATAATATGAAAATAATAGATAATTTTTTAAAGAAATTAGGTGTTAGTAGAAATACATTTGTTACTTATGTATTAACTTTAATTACTATTTATATAGCAGTTGATAGAATTGTAGAAATTTTATTAATGTTATTTACTGGTATTTCTTACTCATATTGGGGACCATTTCAATATACTTTAGCACTAGCATGTCCTATATTTGCTTTTCTATTCTCCCCACCATCTGAGTTTGCAACAAATAAAAAACAAAAAGTAACATTTTTCTTTGTTTATGTAATTGCACTTACTACTATTACTATTTCTATGTTTACACAATGGTTAAATATGGGAGCTTGGTTATTATTAATATCAAATCCTGGATATGTAGATTTAATAACAGATTTTTCTGATTTAATAAGACCTGCATTTACTTCAATAACAATACTATTCCCAGTATTTATTATCCCTAAAGTATTTAAATTTTTATATTTTGGTGTTAATGATGATAAAAACTTGACTCGTTCAATTTGGGATTATGGTGGAATTGATTTATCTGATAAAAAGTCTGGACATGGTCCATATACTTGCGAAGTATTTTTATGTCAGGATTTTGAAACTGCAAAAGTAATTACCATTCCTGAATCTTCTAGATATCAATCAATGCTTGTATGTGGAGGTTCTGGTTCTGGAAAAACTTCTTTAGTATATGAGCCATTAATAGCAAGAGATTTGGAAAGAAAATTTTTCTTCCGCGAAGTTGCAAAAGAAATGGGATATACAGCTTTAAAAACTGGAATTGCAAGTTTAAATGCTCCTTATGATAATGATTATTTAAATAAAAACTTTAATTTAAATATGTTAATTCCAACTTATGGTCGTGAAGAAGTTTATAAAGGATATATGAAAAAGATGATTTTAGATAGCTCTTCTGGAATCACTTATAAAGATTGTGGAATTACTGTTATGTCTCCTGATAGAGAAATATCGGATCATTTGATGGCTGTTTGTGATAACTTTGAGTTACCTTATAAAGTTATAGACCCATCTGATAAAAATTCTGTTGGTTTAAATCCATTTATTTATGATGATGCCAATAAAATTGCTATTACAATTTCTTCTATTTTAAAGACTATGTTCGCAATTTCACAAGATGAAACAGAAGAATCTTATCGTGAATCAGTTGTAATGCAAGCAATTGAAAATGTATCACTTTTATTAAAAGAAATGTATCCAAGAATGAATGATGGACTTTTACCAAATTTGGAAGATATGCTTAAAATGTTTTCAAACTTTGATTTAGTAGAAAAGATGTGCGAGATTTTAGCTCATGATGAAGATTTAAAAGAAAAATATTCTATACAAATTTCTTATTTTAAGAAGAACTTTTATAAAAATGGTTCATCTAGAGCTAATACCGAAAAATACATTGATATTGTTATAAGCCAATTAGATAAGTTATTAAGGATACCTGGTGTAAAATCAATTTTATGTAATAGACATGAAAATATAGATTTTGATAAAATGCTTGCAAATGGATATATTACTTTTGTTTGTACAAGACGTGGAGATTTAGGTCCTTCTAGTCATAAAGCGTTTGGATTATTCTTCTTAATTTCAATGCAAAATGCAGTTTTAAGAAGACCTGGTAGTGAAAAATCTAGGGTTCCTAATTTTCTATATGTTGATGAATTTCCAGATTTTATTTGTAACGAGACTGAGGCAATATTTACAATGTATCGTAAATATAAAATAGGTACTGTAATATCTGCTCAGAACTTAGAACAATTAGGAAATTCTTCTGTAAAAGAAAAATTAAAGCAAACTATTTTATCAAACTGTACTAATAAAATCTTTACAGGTAATGCTAGTATTGATGAGTTGCAATGGTGGAGTGATGAATTTGGAACAAAAAGAGAGTGGACTTATGGTAATTCTATTGATGCTAAAACTATGCAATATGATTCAAAATATACTAATGTTGAGTGGAAATTTATTCCTTACTTTAAACCTGGAAAGTTACAAACTTTAGCAACAAAACATTGTGCATACAAAATTAGAGGTGAAAATGGTAAGCCTATGGCTGGTTTAGGTAAGCTTAATTATTTAGAGTCAAAATATAAAGAGCCTAAAAAGATTAAATCTTATGATTTCGGAAGATATTCTGATGGAGTAACTACAGCTACTGAAGATGATAATGATTTTAATCCAAAAAAGAAATTTAATTTAAAAAATCTGGATTTTAAAGATGATAGAGATGAAATTAATCCAGTTCAAACAGATACTACTGATTCAAATTATTTGTTTGATAATGAAGATGCAATAGTTGTTAATTTTAAAAAGAAAAATAAATAAAAGGTGGTTAGGATAAGTATCCTAGTCACCTTTTTATATTACAACTCCTATCAAATCTATTAAAATTCCAGAAAATACACCTATTGCATACAATAAAATAATAATTGAAATATTCTCTTTTATTTTATTATTTGTTTTAAATAATATAGCAAGTCCAACTCCTGCACCTGTTAATAATCCTGCCATCATACTTCCTAATGAAATAACTTTTTCTAAATATAAATTTGTAATAATAACAGATGATGCACAATTAGGAATTAATCCGATTAAACCTGCAACTATTGGTCCTAATATCTTTTGATTTAAAATCCATGTTTCTATTCTATCTTCTCCTATAAAATATACTACAGTATTAATTAAAAATGTTATTAAAATTATAAATAAAAAGATACTTAAGGTATGTTTTATTGATGATTTTATGACTCCTTTTTCATCACAATGACAATGTTCTTCTTCACATATATGTCTAATTCCATTTTCATTTTTATCATTTTTTTTATTAACTATTCTGAAAATGAAATCTATAATAATTCCAGCTATCATACCAATAACTAATTTAATTGCTAATATCTTAATTATGATTATTGGTGAAACTGCTTCTGATATAAAGATTGGCAACATTTCATCTGATGTTGATAAATATACTGCAATAAGTGTTCCTAATGTAATTACTCTTCCTGCATATAAATTGGTTGCTGAAACAGAGAACCCACATTGAGGAAATACTCCTAATATGCTACCTATTATGGGACCCCATCCTCCTGATTTTTTTATTGCTTTTTTTGATTTATCTCCAAGCTTATGTTCTATATATTCCATAATTAAATAAGTAATAAATAGAAATGGTAGTAATTTTATAGAATCTATTATTGTTTCTTCTATAACTTCTAACATAGTTTTCTTCCTTCCAAAAATATTATCGTAATTATTAGTTTAGCATAAATTTACAATTTAAGCAAGAAAAAAAGAGAGTCTCCTCTCTTTATCTTCTTCTAAAACATCCACAAAAGCTTCCACTCTGCCCATTTGTGTTATTATTAGGAAATACATTTGCTCTTACTGCGATTCCATTATTTTGTGTACTACATCTACAAGAGCAAGAATTATTGTTATTATTCCCACAACTTGTATTAATTGTTAAAAGTTCATTTTCTGTTCCATTGCAACCATTACTACTAATTGTTAATAAATTTCCATTACTATTATTATTTGAACAGTCTCCTGTAATAGATAATAATTCTGTACTATTAGTATTTATTGAATCTCTACATCTTTCTTTTCTTCTGCATCCATTATTTTCATCTCTTTCATTTAGTTCTCTAATTATTTTACAAATTATGTGAGTTACTACTGCGGTTACAAAAGATAGTATTGTATATGCTATTGTTGCAACTAATAATACTAGATTTCCTATAACAAATGTTACTACTAAGAAAATAGCAAATATGATTGATGCAACTAAAAATGGACATCTGAAAATTTTTTGTAATGCTATTGATATAATAATTACTGCAATTGGTATAGCAAAAAATATTAGTAATAAATTGTTCATTTTTCTCTCCTTTTTCTTTTTACTATATTTTATGCTTTTTGGGTATTTATGGTTACTTAAAAAATTTGCTAAAAAGTATTTTGTCCTCTTGATTTTCTGTAGAAATCATGCTATAAATATATTATATTTTTTAAGGAAGTGATGTACATTTTAAATTTATTTCAGAAGTTTTTATTTCTAATTATTTTATTTTCAATTATCTTTTCAGTTTTATTTATTCCTATAATTCAATCTAGTGACCTCAATTTTAGTAACTCAAGTAGTAAAGAATTTATTGTTTTGTCTCCTAATAGTTATGGATTTATTTGGCCTATTCCAGGTTATACTTCTATTAGTTCACATTTTGGAAAAAGAAATGCCCCAACTGGAGGAGCTTCAAGTTTTCATCATGGTGTGGATATTCCAGCTCCAGAAGGTACAAATTTGATAGCTCTTCATGATGGTGAGATTACTTTTCGTTCTTTTCTTGGTGCTGGTGGTTATACAATTACTCTTTCTTTTGATAATTATAAGGTTACTTATTGTCATGTTTCCCCAAATTTTATAGTTTCTGTTGGCGATTTTGTAAAACAAGGTCAAGTAATTCGGGTATGTTCGGTCCTAAATATGTTTATGGTGTTCCTGGTAATCAGTACTCAGATAGTTCTGGAAAGCCTACAAATGGTGCTTCTACTGGTTGTCATCTTCATTTACGGTTTTAGAATTGATAATAACTATGTAAATCCTTTGAATTATTTTTAGAAAAAAAAGAAGATAGCTTCTACTATCTCCTACATATCATCATCTTCTTCACATCCTGAACATCCATGACAGTGTCCTGAACAAGAACCATTTTCATTTTCATCAAAATCTCCTGACCAGTCTAATTCTATAATATTTTTACATTCTGGGCATTCAATTTCTTTTTTACTTTCATCTGCATCAATGACAAATTCATATTCACAATATGGGCAAACAATCTCAAAGTCAAATCCCTGTCCTGCATAAATGTCATTTTCTATATTATTGACAATTTTTTGCATTCTTTCCATTTTGTCATTCATAATCTTTTGATTTTCTTTTATTTCTTTCATTTCTTTTAAAAGATTTTCCATTTGTTTACTTAAATTTTGTTCACTCATAAAATTCACCCTTCTTTTTATACTCTTTCCATATATTCACAAGTTCTAGTATCTATTTTTAATATGTCACCAATATTAACAAACATTGGAACTTGTAACTCTAAACCTGTTTCTAGTGTTGCTGGTTTTCCTGAAGTTGTTGTTGTGTTTCCAGCAAATCCTGGTTCTGTATATGTAACTTCTAATTCAACAAATGTTGGTGGCTCTACTGCAAATACATTTCCTTTATAAGATAAGATTGTAACTTCCATGTTTTCTTTTAAGTATTTTAGACAATCTCCTAATGTATCTTTATTTAAAGGCATTTGGTCATAAGTTTCATTATCCATAAAGTAGTATAAATCTCCATCTTCATATAAATATTGCATTGTTTTCTTTTCAATTTCTGCTCCTGGGAATTTATCTGATGGATTAAATGTTTTTTCTAATGTTGCTCCTGTTATTACATTTTTTAATTTTGTTCTTACAAATGCTGAACCTTTTCCTGGCTTTACATGTTGAAATTCTACTACTCTAAATACATTTCCCTCCATTTCAAATGTTGTTCCATTTCTAAAATCTCCTGCTGAATATACTCCTGCCATATATATTTCTCCTTTCAAATTTTATTTATTTTTTGTCTTTTATGATTTTACTACATTTTCTTTTAAAAATCAATACTTAAAGAGTTATTAGAAATATACATTATATTATAATATAATTTTTCTCTGAATTTGTTAATTTTATGCAACCAATTTTTGTAATTTGTACTGTATCTTCTATTCTAATTCCAAATTTTCCTGGTATGTAAATTCCTGGTTCATCTGTTACTACCATATTTTCTTTAAGTACTCCATCATATCTATCATTTATAAATGGTGTTTCATGTATTTCTAGACCTACTCCATGTCCTAGTCCATGTATTAGACTGAAATTATCTATTTTAAAGTTTGATTCTATCATTTTTGATAATTGTCTTGTACTTGCACCATCTTTATATTCTTCTAGTACTATTTTTTGGTTTTTTAAAACTATATCATATACATATTTCATTTCATCAGTTGGCTCACCTACAAATATTGTTCTTGTCATATCTGAACAATATCCATCTACTTTGCATCCCATATCAATTGTAATAATGTCTCTATTTTCTATTTTTCTGTCTGTTGGTATAGCATGTGGTTTTGATGAATTCTCTCCTGATGCTACAATAGTTTCAAATGATACCCCTTCTGCTCTTTTGTTATAATATTCTTCTATTTCTTTTGCTATTTGCTTTTCTGTCATTCCTGGTTTGATATATTTCAAAATATGACTAAAACATTTATCTGTTATTTCACAAGCCTTTTTTATTTTTTCTATTTCTTCTTCATCTTTTATCATTCTCTGTTTTTCAATTATATATTCTGTTTCAACAAAACTATTAATTCTATATTTTCTAATATATTCTTTATATGTTGCATAAGATATATCGTTTTCTTCAAATCCAACATTTTCACAATATGCAAAGAAATTTTCATAGTCGTCATTTGAAACGTCTATTATGTTATATACAATGATTTCATCAAATAATGTTAATATACTATGAACTTCTTCAATGTATCTTCCATCTGTTATGAAAATATTTTCTTTTGGTGTTATTATTAGTGTTCCTTCAGCTTCTATATTTGTTAAGTATTTAATGTTCGTTGGGTTTGAAACAATCATTCCTTGTAGATTTAAGCTAGACATTTTATTTCTTAACCATTGTAGTTTTAAATTCATAAACAATCCCCCTATTATCCTTTATATAATCCTAGTGTAAATATTTCTAATAAAGTATTTTTTATTATTTCAAATGGTACAAAAATGCTTATAAATGTCGCTATAACTATAAATGGTCCAAATGCTATATATTCGTCTATTTTTCTTATTTTTGTTGCTAATAAAATAATACTTAATATTGCTCCTGTTAAAAATGATAGTAAAGTAATCATTACTATATTTGAAAGTCCAAAGTATATTCCTAGTGCAGCCATTAATTTTACATCTCCAAAGCCCATTGCTTCTTTTCCATATATTGCTCCACCTATTAATGTTATTAATAGAAAAATTCCTCCACCTACTAATGCTCCTAAAACTAGATTGATTGTTATTGCTACATCTGATAGTCCATATAAAAATGCTATTACAAGCCCTATTTCAAACATTGTTAGGTTTAGTCTATTTGGGATGATTTGTAACTTGTAATCTATTACAAATGCTGATAATATCATTGGCGTTAATATAATAAATTTAATTAAATCTAAGTTTGCAATAAAGGTATCTTTTATTCCATAAAAGTACACTAATGCGATATATATTATGCTTGTTAGTGCCATAAGTATATAATTAGGTTTAAAATCTGCAAAATATTCTTCTATTATATCCTTTGAAAATATTTTTTTATTATTGGGTAGTCTTTTATTTATCCAGTCTATTAATATACCCACTATAATACCTATTATAGCCACAGTTGCATAGTATCCTACATGTGTTTCATTAATATACATCTTTATTTTTCTCCTCTTTTGCTCCGTATTTCTTCTTTATTTTATTCTCTATTGGTCTTTTCCATGCAGTATACCAATAATCTTTTTTGTTATTTATTGGCTCTACTAATATGGTAAACATTTTACATCTGTTCCCTCCTAGTATATCTGTGAATATTTGGTCTCCTACTACAGCTATATTTTCTGTTTTTATCTTTGTGTTTTTTTGTATTGATACAAATCCTTTTTTTAGGGGTTTCATTGCAAAGTTTTTAAATGGTATTTCTAATTTATCTGCTACTTTTTTTACTTTTTCTTTATTGTTTGTGTTTGATAGTATATATAATTTTATGCCTTGCCCCTTCATTTCTTTTGCCCAATTTATTACATTTTCAGAAAGGTTTTCATAATAGTCTATTAGCGTATTATCAACATCTAGTATTAATAGTTTTATCTTGTTTTTTAATAATACTTCTATTTTTATATCTTCTACCTTTTTTAGATATAAATTTGGATTAATAATTTTCATCATTCTTTCTTCTCTTTCTTTGGTTTATTGTTTTTATATATTATCAATATATGGCTGATTTGTCAATATGTCCCAAAAGGGACGTTTACTTTTGGGACATTTTTATTCTCAACTCCATTTTTCTGTACTTTCTTAGAATTTTTATTACTAATGAACTTGCAATAATTTTTGATTTAAAATTTTTTGAATTAATATGCTTTATAAGGCAAAAATACTGAAACTTAAATTATTTGCTAATAAGCAGATTTTTTCATCACAAATTTCGACAAACAAGTGAGACAGATTTAACCTGAGCTTCTGCATAAGTTATCTGTAACAAGCTTCGCTTTAGCAGCTAACTCATCCCACTTGTCTCACATCATTAAATAATAACATTTTTTTCACAAAAAATTCACAAATGTCTTGTATTATAATATTAATTTGAGTTATTATATAATTATAATTTAATGTTTTTAGGAGGCAAATAAAAATGGAAAATAATGAAAAAAAAGATGCAAAATTTAAAACTGTTCAAGTTAATGGAAAGCCAATTTATGAAAAAAAATCAAAATCTTCATCTGGATTTGGCAAAACTGTTTTAATACCTTTTGTTAGTGGTGCTTTAGGATGTGTAGTTATAATTGGAACTTGTTTTGGTGTCCCTTCGATAAAAAATAAGTTAATAGGAACTTCTTCTAATAATCCTATTAGTATAAATACTGATAATACTACTAAATCTGAAGGGTATGTACAACAAGTTAATTTATCTAATTTTTCAGATACTGCTGTTTATGCTGCTAACAAGATTTTACCATCTATTGTTGGAATTAATATTGAATATACTGTTAATGTTCCATCTTTCTTTGGAAAAACAGGAACGTCTAGTGCTACTGCGTCAGGTTCTGGAATAATTATAAGTGAGGATGGTTATATTTTAACTAATAATCATGTTGTTTCATCAAGTAGCTCTGAATCTAATTCATATTACCAAATTTCAGAGGCAACAAAAATTACAGTTAAATTATTTAATGATGAGACAGAATATGTAGCAACTATTGTTGGGCAAGATGAGCAAACTGATTTAGCAGTTATTAAAATTGATAAATCTGGTTTAACAAAAGCTGAATTCGCAGATTCTGATAGTGTTAAAGTTGGGGAATTTGCAATGGCTGTTGGAAATCCAGTTAATATGACAAGTACAGTTACTACTGGTATTGTTAGTGCTGTTAATAGAACAATTTCAGACTCTGATGGAAAAACTTATAAATGCATCCAAACAGATGCTGCTATTAATTCTGGTAATAGTGGTGGAGCATTAGTAAATAGTGAAGGAAAAGTTATAGGTATAAATACTTTAAAATTATCTGGTACAGGAATTGAAGGTATTGGTTTTGCAATTCCAATTAATTCAACTACTGATGTCACTTCACAATTAATTCAATATAGCAAAGTTAAAAGACCATTTATTGGTATTTCTGGAATTGACTTAGATGATGAAACTGCTAAAAGATATAATTTAGTTATTGGTATATATGTAAAATCTGTTGAGGATTTTTCAGCAGCAGAAAAAGGTGGACTAAAAGCTGGTGACGTTATTATTGAAGTTGAAGGTAAATCTATAAAAACAATGGATGAATTAAATGAGATTAAAAATTCACATCAAATTGGTGATAATTTGAAAATAAAAATAAATCGTGATGGAAATGAAAAAGAACTTACAATTACATTAGGTGAACAACCTTAGTTAATTTAATCTACTTTTCACTTTTTGTTCACACAATGGACAAAATTGATTACTATAATTCATTTATAGTCAGATATGACTTAAATAGAAAAACATCCCCTTTTATTTTCAAAAAAAGAAGTGAGACTTGCTCTTGCTTCTTTTTTAAAAAATTTGACTATTTACATATTTTGAGGTATTATATATAATACGTAAATAAATATAGAAATGAGGAATTAGAAAGTTATGATATGTTCAGAATGTAAGAAAAATCCAGCAATACTTTTTTATGAAAAAATAGAAAATGGTAAAAACAAAATGGAAGGTTTATGTTATGACTGTGCAAAAAAGAGAGGAATTAATGCTACTGATGTTTTAGCAAAGCAACAGGATGTATTATCAAAAGATAAAATAAATTTAGCAGATATGAATAAGCAATTAGAATCTATATTTAAAGACTTCGCTGAAAACTTAGATATGAACGAATTAGGTAATATAGAAGGTGCTATTACTTTTGGAGATTTAAATGATGATGAAGATAGCAATTATGATGAAGAAAAACCTAAAATTGCAGGAGCAGCAATCCCTTTAGGTTCTATATTTTCTAATATGTTTACATCTCATAAACAAGAAGATAAAGAAGAACAAAATTCTAATAAAAAAACAGTTAAAGTTGAAAAGAAAAAAGAAAACAAAAATAAAAAGAAAAAATATCTAGATACTTATGGTACTAATTTAACAAATAAAGCTAAAAACAATCAATTAGATTTAGTAGTTGGTAGAGACAAGGAGATTCAAAGAATTATTCAAATTTTAAATAGACGTTCTAAAAATAACCCTTGCCTAATTGGTGAACCTGGAGTTGGTAAAACTGCAATTGCTCAAGGATTAGCTATAAAAATTGCTAATCAAAATGTTCCAGCAAAACTTTTAAATAAAGAAGTTTATCTTTTAGATATGACAGCTGTAATTGCTGGTACTCAATTTAGAGGACAATTTGAGTCAAGAATGAAGGGTATTATTGATGAATGTGTTGAATATGGCAATATAATTTTAGTAATTGATGAAATTCATAATATTATTGGTGCTGGTGATGGAGAACATTCAATGAATGCTGCTAATATCTTAAAACCTGCTCTATCTAATGGAGATATTCAACTTATAGGTACTACAACTTTAAAGGAATATAGAAAATATATTGAAAAGGATTCAGCTTTAGAAAGAAGATTTCAACAAGTATTAGTTGAAGAACCTAACATCGAGGATTCTATTGGTATTTTAGAGGGAATTAAGAAATATTACGAAGAATATCACAAAGTTAAAATATCAACAGATGTTATTAAACAAACTGTTATTATGTCTGAAAAATATATTCACGACAGATTTTTACCTGATAAAGCAATTGATATTTTAGATGAAGCTTGTTCTAGAATAAATCTAGAAAATAAAGATTTATTTAAGTTAGAAATGTTAAAAAAAGATTTATCTGATGTCCAAACTCAAAAAGAAGAAGTTGCTCAGGCAGATACAACAGAAGATTATCAAAAAGCTGCTGATTTAAAAACTCGTGAATGTCAGATAATGGAGGAAATAGATAAGTTAAGTAAAAAGACTAAACTTAAAAATATTACAGTGCAAGATATAGCAACTGTTATTGAAAGTTGGACAAAAATTCCTGTTAAAAAAATTACTGAAGCAGAAACTCAAAAGCTTTTAAATTTAGAAACTAATCTGCATAAAAGAATCATTGGTCAAGAGGAAGCGGTAAGTAGTGTTTCAAGAGCAATTAGAAGAAATAGAGCTGGGCTTCAAAATGAAAAAAGACCACCTTCATTTATTTTTGTTGGTCCAACAGGTGTTGGTAAAACGGAGCTTGCAAAATCACTTGCTTATGAAATGTTTGGTTCAGAAGATTCTATAATAAGAGTTGATATGTCTGAATATATGGAAAGTCATTCTACATCCAAATTAATTGGTGCACCTCCAGGATATGTTGGTTATGATGATGCTGGGCAATTGACAGATAAAGTTAAAAGAAAACCTTATTCTATTATTTTATTAGATGAAATAGAGAAAGCTCATCCAGATGTATTTAATATTTTATTACAAGTATTAGATGATGGAAAACTTACTGATTCTCAAGGAAATACTGTAAGTTTTGCAAATACGATTATTATAATGACATCAAATGCTGGTTCTAATTTAAATAATAATTCAATAGGATTTGGAAAACAAACTGTTGATAAATCAAAAATAGAAGATAGTTTAAAAGAAGTATTTAGACCTGAATTTTTAAATCGTATTGATGAAATAATTGTTTTTGACTCTTTACAACAAGAGCAATTATTGCAAATTGTTGATTTAATGCTAAAAGATACTATTAAAGCTTTAAAGCAAAAAGATATTTCTTTTAATATTACAAGTACTGCTAAACAATTTATTTTAGAAAAAGGTACTAATATTAAATTTGGAGCAAGACCTTTAAGAAGAGCTATACAAAGATATATTGAAGATGAAATTTCTGAAAAAATATTACTTGGTCAAATCTTAGATGGTCAAACTGTTAAAGTAGATTTAAAAGAAAACGTATTAATTTTTGAAGTAATTTAAAAGCTATTTATGAGGTGAAAAAAATGTTAAAACAAATACCAAATATATTGACTATAATAAGGTTTTTACTAATACCATTTATCGTAATATCAATTTTTCAAGGAGATTATATTAGTGGAATTGTACTTTTTACTATATCTGGTGCTACTGATGTTCTAGACGGTTTTATTGCTAGAAAGTTTAATTTAATATCAAATTTCGGAAAACTAATGGATCCACTTGCTGATAAGTTAACTCAAATTTCTATACTTACTTCAATTACTCTTGTCAAAATTATTCCTGTATGGATTTTGGTAATTGTAGTTTTAAAAGAGTTAATTATGGTGATGGGCGCATCATTCCTTTATGGTAAAGATGTTGTTGTTTATAGTAAATGGTATGGTAAGCTAGCAACTGTTTTATTTTATTTGGCTATTGTTATTTCATTAATAACAATCCAATTAAATATTACAGGAATTCTATATTATATTGATTTAGCTATTTATTGTGTTGCTCTAGTTGCTACTGTATTTTCTTTAATAATGTATATAAAATGTTTATATAAAGGTGGATTTATTAATAAAGATGATTTAAATAAGGAAACTCAAAAAGTTGTTATAAAAAATGAATGGAAAAAAAGTGAAGATAAGTAATAAAGTAAACCCAAATTATTATACAAAAAAGTATAGTAATTTGGGTTCATTTTAATTTTAAGAAAAATCCTCAATTAATTGATTTAAGTTCTGTTTTCCATTAACACGAATTCCATTTTTTATTTCTATTTTATCTGTTTCGGTTAAATAATCTATTGCAATTTCTGTTTCTTTATATAGTGTTTCTTTATTGTTTTGTTCTATTTTATAAATGGCAATTTTTCCATCTTTCTCTTTTAAAATATAATGTTCTCCACAATTTCCTTCATATGCATTAGATAAAACAATTTCTGTACTAGAATATTTTTCTACTTTCCAGTTATAATATTTTTGTTCTAGTTCTTTTTGTGTTTTATTAACTAATTCTTCTGGAACTTTATTATATTCTATTAAAGTATGTGCACATGATTTATAATATATTTTTAATGTTATTATGCAATTTGGTGATATTCTTTCTTCAATTGCATTTGTTTCTATTTCTGCTTTCGTTTGTTCTTGCATTTCTTCCCATTCTTCAGTACATTCATCTGTAACTATTTCTGATATTTCTTCTACTTTGTTTTCTACTATATTCTTTTCTGATATTTTGTTTGTTTCATTTTTAAATAGTATCATACCTAGTCCAATTCCTAAAAGAATTATGGCTACAATTAATGTTATAATCCAGATTCTTTTCATTTCTTTCCTCCGCATTTTTATTTTAGTATTTACGGATTTTGGAAATTTTATACTATTTTCATTAATTATTATAGTAATCTCTCCATTTTCATCTGTTCTATAAATATTACAATTTATAGCATTTAAGGCATGTATCGTAGTATCACTAGGATGTCCAAATTTATTATTTTTTCCTACACCTATTAGAGCAATTCTAGGACTAACTGCATTTAAAAACTCTTGAATAGATGATGACTTCGAACCATGATGCGCTACTTTTAAAACTGTTGACTTTAAAATATCAGAATTTTTGTACTTTTCCAGAATTCTTTTTTCTGCTATTTCTTCAATATCTCCTGTAAAAAGCAAACTAAACTTTTTATAAACTAATTTTGCTACAACTGAATTATTATTTAACATATTTTCCTGAATTTGTTTCTCTTCTGGAAACAGAATATCAAAATATATATCTTTCTCTATTTTAATTTTATCTCCTGATTTTACCATTAATATCTTTATATTGTTTTGTTTTGCTATTTCTAAAAACTTCTCATAATTTTCTGAAGTTTCACCTTGCTTTGAAATAATAACTTTTTTTACTTTTAATTTTTCCATAATAGTTAATAATCCGTCCGAACATGGTCTTGGTCGAAATGGCTAATTATAATTAAATCTAATTTTTTCACTCCTCTATCTAACAGATATGGCAATAATGTATTTTTCCCTACATCAAAGTTAGAATTCACACTCCCTCCACCATCAATTAGAATTGTCTTATTTCGGGGTGTTCTTATAAGACAAGAGTCTCCTTGTCCTACATCAATAAAGTTTACTCTTAAATCTTTAGGATAAAAGTTTATAATCATAACGATTATAAATATTATAATTAAAAATGTATAAACTTTGTTTTTATTTTTTCTAACATAGATTTTTAATAATGCTATTAGATTTCTTATTCTTATTTGCGTTTTATTAGGTTTTTTAGCTGAATAAATTGCATGAATGTAAAAAGTTAAAGTTACAAATATATAGAAGCTTATAATCGAAAATAAGCTTGGTGTACATACATAAATTTTAGAACCTGGTATATTACCTACTTTAGATATGCCATCTAAAATATCTATGCTTATTTTTATAGGAATTAGTAATATTTTTGGAAGTTTAATAGAAATAAAACAAAAGATTAAAAATATGAAACATATTATTACAATAGGTGCTAGAGCAATACTTAATAATAAATTTGATAATAAGAAATAAGGATTTATGATATTGAAATTACTTATTACAATAGGTAAAATACTTATTTGCACTGAAATAGATAAAGCAATAACTTCTTTAATTTTGTCTAATGGCTTTTCTATTTTAGGCTTTATTTTATATAAATAGGTTTTATTTTTTATTTTAATATCTTTCAAAATTTGAAATATTTTTTTATATAGTATAATGATTCCTAATGTTGCCGAATATGTTAATTGGATTCCCAAATTTTCTAACATAAAAGGATTTTGAATTAAAATTATTAATACAGAAATAGACATAGAATTATAAATATCATTTTTAGTATGAATTAATTTCGACATAAGCATTAATATGCACATAATTCCTGCTCTTGTAATTGATGGTGAGAAATTAGTTATTAGCATATAAAAAATTAATATTATTATGCTTATAATATTAATACATTTTTTTCCAAACTTATTTTTTAGTAATAAATTAATTCCTAAAATTACATAAGTTATATGCATGCCTGAAACTGCCAAAATATGTGACATGCTTGCATTTTGAAATTGCTCTTGTATTTGTTCTTCTATTTCTTCTTTTTCTCCAAGTATTAAACCAATAAATATACTTGAATATTTTTCTTCCAAAAATTTTTTTATATTTGACTTGATTCTATTTGAAACTTGATTAGATATTTGTAATATTGAATTTATTTGCTTTTCTGATTTCTTTTCAATTTGACTACACTTTATAGTTCCATAAATCTTTAATTGCTTTAAATATCTTTGATAATCAAATCCTTTATAATTTCTTTGTACTTCTGGTTTGATGAAAATTCCTGAAAGTAAAACTTTGTCTCCATATTGTAATTCTATATTGTTTTTAGTTGTAATATATAAATTTATTGTTTTTTTATTATATTTAACTTTTACTTTATATTTGTTAGTATATTCTAATTCTTCTTTACTACTTACTATAATTCCAGTTAGACTTATATTTTCTTCTTTTTCTAATTCCTCTTGAATTTTTTTATAGTTGTTGTTTTGGTAAATTATTATTGAGTTTGATATAATTGAACTAATTATTATTAATATAATTGTATTTGAACGTAAATATATTTTTATATATCTAAAATATCTTTTTATAGATAGTAATTTAAACTTTGTTTTTTCTTTCTTTTTTAGCTTTTTATATACTAATAATATTATTATAGCTGGGAAATAAATTAAGACTATACTTTTCTTAAAGTATAGTCCCACTATTATACCTAATATATATCCCAGTAATAGTATTAAAATTGGTCTTTTCAAATGTACTCCTTCTATTACTTGTTATTTTTAAAATATTCTTCTTGCTCCTACATAATTTGTTTTATAGTAACCAGTTGAAAGTGAGTCAATTCTAACTCCGCTTCTTTCATTAGCTGCATGTATAAATTGATTTCCCCCAATATAAATTCCAACATGGTTAATTCCTGATTTTCCAAACATTACTAAGTCTCCTGCTTGTAATTGTGTAACAGCTACACCATTACTATATTGAGCTGCTGCTGTTCTATTTAGATTAACTCCAAAATTCTTATATATATATTGTGTAAATCCAGAACAGTCAAATCCACTTGGTGTTGTTCCACCATATTTGTACTTGCTTCCTATAAATTGTTTTGCATAAGATACAACTGAGCTTCCTCCTGCTGATGTAGTATTTGATGATGTATCAGGCTTTGTAGTTGTAGAAGGTTTTTCTTCTTTTTTATTTGTTGTTGTATTGTCTGTTTCTCTTTCAGTTGTTGTGCCTCTTGATGTTTCTTTTTTTGTTGATGATAATAAGTTTTCAGCTATATATCCCTTTGTTCCATTTATTTCTACATATGCCCATCCATTTTCAGTTGATATAACTGTTACTTCTGTATTTAAAGATATTTGTTTTATTGCTTTTGAGCTTTTATTTGCTTGTTCTCTTACATTTACTGTTTGAGAATTTACATACATTTTCTTTGTTTTTTGAGATTTTTTAGTATTTTCTTCTGTTGCTTGTGCTAAATTTTCTGTTGTTTGAACTTCTGGCTCTTTACTTTCTGTTTGGATGTTTGTTAGATTTTTTGTTATTAACCATCCTTCTTTTCCTTCTGCTGTTTTTATTTTAGCCCAGTCATTTAAAATCTCTGTTACCTCAATTTGTACATCTTTACCTATTTCATCTAATTCTATTGCACTTATTAATGGTATTGCTTTTAGTCTTACATTTTGAACTATTTTATATTGTTTTCCGACTTCAATACCTTCTTCTTGAATTTGTTCATTATTTGTTGTAGCCTCTGGATTTTCTGTAGGTTGTTCAGCTGTTTCATTTGTTGCAGTTGCTACTGTTTCTAATGTTTCTGTATTTTCTGGTTTTTTTGATGTTTCTATTAAATCTGCTCTAATATATCCTGTTATTTTTTTGTATTTTACTTTATACCAGTCTTCTTGCTCTTCTAGTATTTCAACTTCGTTTCCTTTTGTTAATAACTCTAATACTGTAGCATTTGTGTTTGGTTGTTCTCTCAATTTTGCTGTATCTACAATAACTTTTCCAGTATTTGTTGCAAAACATATATTAATAAAAAACATACTTGCTAGAATCATTGCTAACATTATAAAAATTATGTTTTTTATACTCATTCTTGCTTTCATTTTTTTCTCCTCTATAAATAATATTATATTTTTTACATTACTGTGTTCTTAAGTATATAATAAATTACCAAATTTGTCAAGTTTTAGATTTTTTCTATCTCTAATACCTGAAAAATAGATGGTTTTCATCCATCTATTTTTCTTTAGTAATAATTTATATATTTTTATCAATTTCTGGTAATAGTTGTTTTTTTCTAGAAACTACTCCTTCTAAAAACGCTCTGTTGTTTTGTAGCTTTTTTCCAAATGCTTTTTCTATTATTTCTTCTGCTTTTTCTCCAATTGCTATTATTTCTGAATTACTATTTAAAATATCAGTAACCGCAAATACAAATAAGCTTAATCCTTTTTCTTCTATTTCTTTTTTTATTTCTTGTTCTAATTTTTCTTGTTTTTTAAGTACATCTTCTATACTTACTGTATTTACTTGTGCAATTATAAATTTCTTTTCTTCTTTTTGTAAATCCTTTGCATCTATACTTATTAGCTCTTTTTCAGAAAAATCGTCTAAATTTGTTCCTGCTTTTAAAAGTTCTAGTCCATATTCTTCAATATTTATATTTGCTATTTTACCTAACTCTTCAAGTGCCTTTTTATCATATTCTGTTGTTGTTGGTGATTTTAATAATAATGTATCTGATATTATTGCGCTTGACATCAATATTGCTTCTTTTCTTTCTATTTCATGTCCTAATCTTTTAAAATCTTCAAATAGAATTGTTGCAGTACATCCATAAGGTTTTGCATCATAATATAATGGTTCTGATGTTCTAAAGTTTGCAATACTATGATGGTCTGTTACTCCTAATATTTTAGCTTTTTCTATTCCTTCTACACTTTGGCTAAAATCATTGTGGTCTACCAATAGTACTTGTTGACCTTCTTCTACTTTTTCAATTAATTCAGGTGCTTCAATTCCTAAATAATTTAGTACATATTGTGTTTCTTTATTTATATTTCCTAATCTTACTGCTTTTGTATCTTTCCATCCATTTTTTTTATCTAAAATTTCATGTACAATACTTGAACATATTGAATCTGTATCTGGATTTTTATGTCCAAAAATTAATACTTTTTCATCCATTTTTATACTTCCTTTCTTTAAACTTTTATTATTATATTTTTCTTTTTTTATTTTGTCAAGTGTCCCAAAAGGGACGTTTACCTGTGGGACATTTTACTTGTTTTTTTAAATAAATGTCCCACAGGTAAACGTCCCTTTTGGGACAACATTCCTTTTGGGTCTGTCATATTTTTTCTAATTCTTCTTTGGAAAAATAATATTTTTTATTGCAGAAATGACAGACTATTTCTGCTTTTCCCTCTTCTTCTATTATTGTTTTTAATTCTTTTTTATCTAATGTTGCTAGTGCATTTGCCATAAGTTCTTTTGAGCAATCACATTCATAAATAGGTGTGATGTTTTCTTCTATTAGTTTGATGTTTTCATCTCCTGTGATTAATTTTGCAATTTCTTGTAAATTTAAGTTTTTATCTAGCATTTTTGAAATTGCTCCTGCCTTAAATATTGATTGTTCTATTTTTGATATTTCTTCCTCTGTTGCATCTGGCATTGGTGTAATTATGTATCCTCCTGCTGATTTAACACCCTGATTATCTACTAATACTCCTAGAGCAACTGCTGTATTTTTTTGTTCTGATTTTGCAAAGTATTCTGCAAAGTCTTCTGCTATTTCTCCTGATATTAATGGGCAAATTCCAATATATGGGTCTTTTAGTCCAATATCTTTTATTATATTAATATATCCATTTCCTATTGCTCCACTGACATCTAGTTTACCATCTTCATTTAATGGTAAATCTACAGTTGGATTTACTACATAGCCCTTTACTTTTGGAAAGTTATTTGCTGTTGCAATCATCATTTGTAGTGGTCCATTTCCTTTTATTTGTACAGTCATTTTATCTTTTTCATTTTTCATTTCATTTGCCATAATGGCAGTTGCTGTAAGCATTCTTCCGAAAGCTGCTGTAACAACTGGACTTAAATCGTGTATTTTCCTTGCTTCTTCTACAAGTTGTGTTGTTTCTGCACATATTACTGATATTTTTCCATTATAAGCTAGAAATTTCATTATTTTATCTTGCATTTTTTCTCCTTTTTATTTTCAAATTTATTCTATAATACCATCTTTTCTAATATAATTCAAGATTTATATAATTTATATTAAATTTTTAAAACTATTGCTATTTTAAAGTTTATAATATATTATTAAAATAGTATGAAAATGAAAAAAATAATAGGAGGTACAGTAATGAATTTAACTATATTAAATAATGCATTAATAGAACACAAAATTTCACTAATTAGAAATAAAAGGACTGGAACAAAAGAATTTAGAGAAATCATATCAGAAATTGCAACTCTTTTATGTTATGAAGCTATGAAAGATGCTAAATTAGAAGAAGTTGAAATAGAAACGCCTATATGTAAAACAAAAGCAAAAATATTAAGAGAAGATAATTATGCATTTGTACCAATATTAAGAGCAGGAACAGGTATGTTAGATGGATTACTAAATGTAATTCCTAATGCTAAAATAGGTCATATTGGATTATATCGTAATGAAGAGACACTTATTCCTGTAAAATATTATTATAAGATGCCTGGTGATATAGGTAAAAGAGAAGCTATAATTTTAGATCCAATGCTTGCTACAGGTGGTTCTGCATGTGATACAATAAAATGTCTTAAAGAAGATGGTGTTAAAAAAATTAAATTCTTGTGTATAATAGCTGCTAAAGAAGGAATAAAAAGATTACAAGAAAAACATCCAGATGTCGATATTTATGCTGCAACAGTTGATGAACAATTAGATGAAAATGGATATATAGTACCTGGATTAGGAGATGCTGGAGATAGAATTTTCGGAACAAAATAAAAAGTTTTTTCTATACAAATGAGATATTTTAGTAATAAAATGCGAGGAGAATAGAAATGAAAATTGGTGTAGATATAGATAATTGCATACTAATTTTGATGATACTTTATTAAATGAATATTTAAAACATGATAAGCAATTAAGAAATGCAGGAATTATAAATGAAAATATAGAAAATCTAAGAAATGGGATGTTTGATTGGACTTATGATGAAGAGAGAAGCTTTTATACTGAAAATATTGAAACTTTTGCAAAAAATCTAAAACCAATTGATGATTCTCAATATTACATAAATAAGTTAAAGGAAGATGGGCATGAAATATATATAATAACTGGAAGAAATAATGGAGAATATAAAAATCCTTATGAATTAACTAAAAATTGGCTTAAAAAATATGACATTTTTTATGATAAGCTAATATTCACTAATGCCTATAATAAACATGAAAAGACTGAAGTATGCTTGAAAAACAATATTAGCTTAATGATTGAAGATAGTACAACTATAAGTTTAGATTTAATAAATAATAATATAAACGTAATTTTAGATACAGATATTTATAATGAGTGTGATGACCAATTTGCATTAGCTTATTTGCTAAAGTCACAAGATAAATTTAATATTGAGGCAATAACTATTGCTCCTTTTCAAAATCATTGGATTCCTTCAAATGATAGTGGTATAGAGCTTAGCTATCAAGAGGCAAAAAAAGTATGTGAATTGTGTGATATGGATACCAATAATCTCATTTTTAAAGGGGCTACTAACTATATTTCAAAAGGGTATGATGGGATTAATGATGCTGTAAATAATATTATTGAGATTGATTTAAGAAATGAAAAAACTTATATTTTAGCAATTGGAGAATTAACAAATGTTGCTTTAGCTATAAAACATGAACCTGAAATTATTGATAAAATAGAGATTATATGGCTAGGTGGTCATACATTACTAAATAAAAATAATTTACATGAAGCAAACTTTAAAGATGTTGAGGCTGTAAAGATTATATTTGAATCAAATGTAAAATTAACAGTTATACCATGTAGAGGAGTAGCTTCGAATTTATATACAACACTTATGAATTAGAAAAGTGTATAAAGGGAAAATCTGAATTGTGTGATTTTTTATATAATCGATTTGAAAAGTTTGTTAATGAAAGAGAAATTCTCCCTAGATGGCGCCTTTGGAATATTTCTGTAATTGCTTATATTATAAATAATAAATGGTTTGAAACTTTTGAGACAAGCTGTCCTGATATAAATAGTGATACTTCTTATAGTATAAATTTAAATAATAGAAAAATAACAATGGTAAATTATTTTGATGTTTGTGAAATATATAATGATTTATTTAATAAATTAGGGAAATAAAAATATATGGAGAAAAAGTGTATGAAATTAACAAGTCAAAAAGCATTAGAAATGATAAAAGAAATTAGAAAGAATAATCCTAATATTAATTTAGCTCATTTAATTTGTGTTGGTAATACTGCAGGAAAAATAGCAGAAAGTTTAGGATTAGATGTAGATTTTGCTAAAACTCTAGGATATATCCATGATATAGGAAAATTATAAGGAGATTTAAAAAGTCATGATATAACTGGCTATAAATACATAAAAGATTTGGGCTATGATGATATATATGCTAATATTTGCTTAACTCATTCTTATTTAAACAAGGAGAAGTTTTAACAGTAGATAAAAGACTTATAGACTTAATAATAAGAATAAGAAAAGGAGCTCATAAAAATACCCAATATCATGTTCAAGAAACATACAAATTAAAAAAATACATTGATGACCAACTTGGTTTCAATGTATATGATTTGTTTCCAAATATTATAATTTAAAAAGGGACATTATTCATGTATTTGAAACATATCTTTTCCTTCACCACATACTGGGCAAACCCAATCCTCTGGTAAATCATCAAAGTTTGTTCCTTTTTCTACTCCTGCTTTTTCATTTCCAAATTTAGGATTATAAATGTATTTGCATTGTGTGCATTCATACTGCTCATTTCCAGTTCTTTCTACTCCAAAATTATTGTATCCTGATGCTATTGCTACTATTACTATTAGTAAAAATGATAATGCCTTCCAAATTCCACTATCGCATAATATTACTGCAAACATCCCAAATATTGCACTTATTCCATATAGTATTAATACTGCTTGTTTTTGACTAAATCCTTTTGCTACTAATTTATGATGTAAATGTCCTTTGTCTGCTTTAAATACTGCTTTTAAAGATTTTCCTTTAATAAGTCTTCTAATTATTGCCCATATTGTATCAAAAATTGGTAATCCCAATACTATTAAAGGTAATACAATTACTGCTGCTGTATATGTTTTAGCAGCTCCTAAAATTGATATAACTGATAATGAAAATCCTAAAAAGTTTGAGCCTGTATCTCCTATAAATGTTTTTGCTGGTGTAAAGTTAAAAGGCAAAAATCCTACTAGTGCCCCTGCTAAAGCTGTTATTAATATTATTGATATTAATGATGAACCATTTAATACAAATATTACTAATAGTGATATTGCTGATATTACTGATATTCCTGATGATAACCCATCAAGACCATCTATTAAATTAATTGCATTTGTCACTACTATAATCCACGCAATTGTTATTACAATTGATGAAATTTCATGCATCTGGGGAAAATTTATAAATGGTAATGTAATACCTTCAATTCTAATTCCTGATGCTACAACAATTACTGCCCCTAATACTTGTCCTATCAATTTTGTTATTGGGTTTATTGTTTTAATATCATCTATTATACAAAATCCTGATATTGTTAATATACCTAATAAAAATCCAAATAGTTTTTTCCAGTATGCTTGTACTCCAAATAAGTTAATTGAATTTTCCATGCTCATAACAATTAATAAGTAAATTGTTGAAACAAGAAATCCTAATATAACTGCTGGACCACCAAATTTTGGCATTACTTTTCTATGTGCTCTTCTGCCTTCTTTTTCTTCACTGACAGCTCCTACTTTTTTAGCTATCCTTATTGTATAGGGCGTTGTAACAAATGTTATTACAAATGCAAGTATAAATGCAATAGCTATATTTCCCCACATATTTATTCCTCCAATTTTATTTCATGTTATTATTTTCTATTTCTTCTATCATTTTTATTCTTTCTTTATATCTTCCGTCTTTAAATTCTGTACCTAACCAATTCCTAATAATGCAAATTGCTTGATTTGTTGATAAATAGTCTCCACCTAATGTAATTACATTTATATCATCATCTGCTTTTGCATTTTTTACTGATTCTTCATTTAAAATTGCTGCTGCTCTAATTCCTTTAAATTTGTTAGCTACTACTGTCATTCCATATCCTGACCTACATACTAATATTCCATTTTCACATTCTTTGTTTTGAATTGCTTCTGATACCTTTTTGGCATAGATTGGATAGTCTGTCCTTTCTTCATCATAAGTTCCAAAGTCTTTATATTCTATCCCTTTTTCTTCAAAATATCTTTTTATTTCTTCTTTTAATTTATATCCACCATGGTCTGCTCCTATTGCTATCATTTGTATCACTCCTTACTTTTTTGTATAATATATCACAATTGATATGATATTACAATCATTTTATAAAATTTATATATTCTAGAATAATTAGAAACCCAAAAAGCCTTAGAAACAATCTAAGACTTTGGGTTGGTCTGATTTAATTAAAAAATCTTTCTATCAGTTCTTCCTCGGAAAAATTGTTAAGGTTTTCTTCATAGAGCCCGAGAAACTCCCACATTTGGTATCCAACATCTTCGTTGTCTACCAAACATTCAATAGAGTCTGCATGATTCATAATCATTCCATTTAACTCTATTCCTGTCATCATGCAGATAAGAATCACACATATTGCTTCTTCAGCTGAATATGCTTTTTCTTCTACTACAGTGAGGTCTTCTCTTAAAATGTTTACTGCATCTTCTTTAAATGCAGATAATTCTTCTCCGAGGCTTTTCTTTGCTTTGAAATACTCGGAAATTTTATCAGCATCATTTGGTGCCGATGAAATTTTGTTTACAATTTTTCCCTTAACCAATGTTTGAACAAAGTTATCTAACCGCTTGTCCATATCCAAACTTGCTCTATATGCGAGCGGTCCACCAATTACTACTTTTCCATCATTATTGCGTAAATACATACTTTTCCTCCTTCATTAAATAATAATTGTTGAAATTTTACATAATATATTATATAGTGTTTTATGTGATATGTCAATAAAAAAGGGATTTAAAATCTTGAAAAATAGATTCTATCCCCTTTTTCTTTTATTTTACACTTTCTTCTGCATACCTATTATTTACTATTACATCATAAGGTGCTTTTTTAGTTAGCTCACCTGCTGAAGTCATAACTTCTTGTAGTTTATTAAAACTTTCTTCTTTCATTACAGGTGTTTCATTCCAAGCATCAATATCTTTATAACTTTGAATTGCTGTAGCAAGTAATTCTAAATCTGTATCTGGGAAAAAACCTTGTATTACTTCTGCTATTTCTTTTGCAGTATGTTCTTTTACCCATTTTTGACCCTTATAAATTGCATTTGTGAAATTTTGTATAGTTGTTTTGTTTTCTTCTATATAACTTTTTTTAGCAAAATATGCTGTATATGGAATTTCTCCTGCTTCTTTTCCAACAGATGCTACTATATATCCTTTTCCTATATTTTGCACATTAGACGCTGTAGGTTCGAAAAGTGTTACAAATTGTGCATCTCCTGATGTAAATGCAGTTGCCATTAAATCAAATTTTATACTATCATCTAATACTAAATCTGTTTGAGGATTTAATCCTTTTTGTTTTATTACATATTCAAGGGTCATATAAGGAACTCCACCTTTTCTTCCGGGTATTACTGTTGTTCCTTTTAACTGACTCCAATCAAAGTTATCTATTTTTTCTTTTGATACTAAAAATGAACCATCTCTTTTAGTTAGTTGTGCAAATACTTCTGTATAGTCTTCTTTTCCTTCATTATACACATATATTGAAGCTTCAGGTCCTGCAAATCCAATTTGACTTTCTCCTGATAATACTGATGTCATAACTGCATCTGCTCCTTGACCTGTTGTTAATTCTATTTCAATTCCAGATTCTTTGAAGTAACCATTATTAATTGCTACATATTGTGGTGCATAAAATACAGAACGAGTTACTTCATTCATTTTAATCAAAGTACTTTCATTATTTGTATTAGTTTTATTGTTATTTATAGTTATAATTCCAAAAGTTACAACAACAATAATTAAAATTACAATTCCTACTATTATATTTCTTTTCACAATATTCCTCCTTTTTTATTTTCGGATAAATTTTTCTAAAAGTAATACCCCTCCATACATTATACCTGCTAAAATTCCTAGAATTATTACACTTGTCATTACTAAGTCTAATTTAAATACCTGACCTCCATATACAATTAAATATCCTAATCCTGCTTTTGATACTAAAAATTCTCCAGATATAACTCCAACTAGTGAAAGTCCAATATTTACTTTTAGCGAATTTATAAATGTTCCTATGTTTGCTGGTATTATTATTTTTGTTAATAATTGAAACTTTGTACAATTAAAGGTTTTTGCCATTTTTATTATTTCTTTATCTGTTTTTAAATATCCGTTTAACATTTCTAATATTGTTACAATTACAGAAATTAATATTGCCATTAAAATTATAGCTGATGTTCCTGCTCCTACAAATATAATTATTATGGGTCCTAAAGCAACTTTAGGAAGACTATTTAATACTACTAAAAATGGTTCAGAAACTTTTGCTAAAAATTTAGACCACCATAAAATGATTGCTATTATTACTCCTAAAATAGTTCCAAATCCAAAACCTATCACCGTTTCGTAAGCTGTTACTTTTATATGTTTTATTAAATCATTTGATGTTAAATTTATAAAAGTATTCCAAATTCTACTAGGTTGACTTGTTATAAAACTGTCTATGATTTTAGCATTTGCTAGAATTTCCCATATTCCTAAGAATCCAACTAAGATTAGTATTTGTGTTGTAAGTATTAAAAATTTTTTTGTCTTTTCTTTTTTTATATATTTTTTTCTTTCTGCTGATATTTGTCTAATTTCCATTTACCCCTAACTCCTTCCATAAAGTATCAAAATATTGGCTAAATTTAGGACTTTGTCTGCAATTTATTGGAGTTCTTTTTTCCATTTCAAAGTCTATTTTGTGTATATCTTTAATAGTTCCTGGCCTTTTACTTAGAACAAGTACTCTATCTGCAAGACTTATTGCTTCTGATATATCATGTGTTACAATAATTGCTGTTATTTTTTCTTTTCTTAAAATTGAATAAATATCTTCTGTTACCATTATTCTTGTTTGATAATCTAGTGCTGAAAATGCTTCATCCAATAATAATATTTTGGGTTTTACAGCTAATGTTCTAATTAGTGCAACTCTTTGCCTCATTCCTCCTGATAATTCTGATGGATATTTGTTTATAAAATCATATAAGTTGTATTTTTTTAAGAGTTCTTTTACATATTCTATATTTTCTTTTGTTTTAATTCCTTTAACTTCCAATCCGAATAATGTATTACTTAATATATTTCTCCATTCTAGCAAACAATCTCTTTGTAGCATATAGCCTATTTTAGATGATATTCCTTCATTTTTTTCTCCTTGTATGTAGATTTCTCCTTCTGTCTTTTCTTCTAATCCTGCTATTATTGATAGCAGTGTTGATTTTCCACATCCACTAGGTCCTATGATGCTAACAAATTCTCCTTCTTTTACACGAAAGTTTACATTTTTTAATGCCTGTACTTCTCCTTCTTTATTTTGATATTTTTTTCCTACATTTTTAACTTCTAATATTTCTTTCATAAATTGCCTCCTTTTATTTATCCTAATATATTTTATGTAGAATTGTTTTTTTATGTTACTTACGGGTTTGGTAAAATCTAAAAGTGAACTCAAATTTGTTTATTCAAATTAAAGTTCACTTTTCTTATATTTCTTTTCCTATATTGGTTTTACTAACTAACTCAGAAATTTGTAAAATTAGTTTTTGTTGTTGTGGATTGCATTTTCTTAGTATTTCATTAAAATCTCCTTTTAAATAGTCTTTTGATTTTGTATTACTTCCTATTAATAAATATCCTGGCGAAACGTTTAATATCTCAGCTATTTGTGTTAATCTTTTTAAATTTACATGTGCTGTTCCTCTTTCTATTCTACTCATAAATGCAACTGAAATATCAATTTCATCTGCTAGTTTTTCTTGTGTCATATTATTTTTTAACCTTAAATTTCTAATTCTTCTTCCTATAATAGTATAATCTGGTGACATTTTCCTCCCTCTCTTTCCTATTTTGTAAATATATCACTTATAAGGTTATTAGTCAATATTTTTTTAATTTATTTGTAAATATTTATTTTTTATTTCGATAAATTCTTCTGATATTTTTGAATTTATCTGTTCTAAATTTTTTAGTTTCAACTCATTTACTTGAATCATATTATAAAAAAATTTAATTTCATTTTCTTTCCATGTTGTATAATTTATACTTCTACTGTACAGATTATTAAAATCCTTCCATTTTTCTTTTCCTGTATAAATAACTATTGGAATAACAATTGGATTTCGCTTATTTTCTTTCTTTTCTTCTTCATTCCATCTTTTTATAATATTAAATGTGTGTTCAAACATTTTATATGATATATTAGTATCTATTTCATTAATTTCCTTTACTAGTATAAAAATTTGCTTTTCTTCTATTTTTGCAATTAAAGTGCTTTCTTTTTCTTTATCTAATATTGTTTTAGTATAGTTATAATACTTTATAAGTGGGGAATTTCCTAATTGACTTAAATCTAATTTAAGGAATTCGTTTAAGAATTTTTTTAATTCATATTTTTCTTTTAAAATTTTAATGACATTATTATCATTTTCTGTTTTTTTGATTTTTCCATTTTTTAATTCATATTTTGCTACTTTTTCTTCTACTTTTTTTATTTCATCTATTTTTCCGTTTTCCATACAGTCTGAATAGTCATTGTATGAAAAATAGATCATACACTCCTCCTTTCTATATTTTTCTTTAAGTGTTTTTCTGGAAGTTATTACGATATAATTTTGATTCTGAAAAAATAATTTATAATAAATTTGAAAAAATATTGTTGATATGTTTATATTAACATAAAATGGTAAGAATTGCAATGAAACTGCATATTCTTACCAATGTTATAATCTTTTTATGTAGAAATTAATTATTTTTTGTTGAATTTTGTAATTTTAATTAAATTTTTTCATCAAAATAGTTACTGGTATTTTGTAAATCTTCAAAATTATGTTGTCTTAATATTTCATAAGTGATTATAGCAACTGAATTTGATAAGTTTAGTGACCTTAATGTTGGTAACATAGGTATCCTTATTGTTTTTGTGTTTAAGTATTTTTCTAAGAGACTTTCTGGTAGTCCTTTTGTTTCTTTCCCATATAGTACAAATATGTCATCCATTTTTGAATAATCTATGTCTGTATATTTGGTCTTCCCCTTTGTGGTCGCAAAAAACATATCTTTTTCTTCTGGTTTATACTTATTTAAAAATTCTTCTAATGAGTTGTGTTCTTCAATTTCTATCTTATCCCAATAGTCTAATCCAGCTCTCTTTACTGATTTTTCATCTATCTTAAAGCCTAATGGATGTACTAAATGTAGTTTAGCCCCTGTTATTGCACAGGTTCTTGCTATGTTTCCTGTGTTTTGTGGTATTTCTGGTTCTACCATTACTATATTTAATTTCATTTTTGTTCCTCCATTTTTTGTCTAACATATTCATACAAAACAACTCCTGTTGCAACTGATGCATTTAAACTTTCTGTTTTACCTAGCATTGGTATTTTTATTTTTTTATCAGCCATTTTTTGTATTTTTTGCTCTACTCCATTTGCTTCATTACCAATTACAATTACTTTTTTACTATATTTAATATCATATATAGAGTTTTTAGTTTGCAAAGATGTTACTACTATTTTAAAGTTTTGTTTTTGTATTTCTTTTAATGTGGCTTCTAAATCTTCACTTTCTATAATATTTACTCTGAAGATTGCTCCCATTGTAGAACGTATAACTTTTGGATTATAACAGTCGGCAGTTCCTTTTGATACTATTATTTGATTTAGTCCTATACTATCTACTGTTCTTAAAATAGTTCCTAAATTTCCAGGGTCTTGTATATCATCTAAGGCAACTATAATATCTTGTGAATAATCTATTTTCATTTCTGTTGTATTTCTTCCAATTATAGCTAATATCCCTTGTGGTGTGTTTACATCTGATATTGTCTTAAATATATTTTCTGTTACATACACACATTCATATTTTGCTATTTCATACATTAATTCTTTAGGAATTATATCTGTATTTAGACAATTATCACATATAAAGATTTGCTTTAATTCTACCTTTTCTTCTATTGCTTCTCTAATTAACTTAATTCCTTCAATAACATATTCTTGGGCTATGTCTCTATATTTTTTGTCTTTTAACTTTTTTATGTGTTTTATAAATTCATTATCTTTACTTGAAATAGTTTGCATCAAATTTCTCCTTTTTTACAAGACATTTTAGGACTGAGCCAACTGTCTCAAAAATTCGGTAACATCATTTAAAATTTGCCTTTCATTTGTACTTCCAATTTGTAGTGTTATCATTGTTTTTATTCCTGGCGAAAATTTTAATTTATTACCATATATTTTTATCAGTTCTTGTACATTGATTTCTTTTTTACTTTGTTCATAAGTAAATACTACTGATGTTCCTTTACTTGCTATTTTACTAATAGAAAACGGTTTTGCTAAATATTTAATTCTTGCTATATCTAATAAATTTTCTAGTTCCACTGGCATATTTCCAAATCTGTCTATAATCTCGTCTATTACATTTAGTATATCTTTTTCATTTTTGCATAATGCTATATTTTGATAAACTTCTATTTTTTGTGATGAGTCTTCTATATATTCATCTGGTATATAGCTTGTTACATTTAAGTCTATTTGTAGGTCTATTTCTTGTTCTATTTCTATTCCTTGCATTTCTTTTACTACTTCATCTAATAGATTGCAATATGTGTCATATCCAACTTGCTCTAGATGTCCAGATTGTATTTCTCCAAGTAAGCTTCCTGCTCCTCTAATTTCTAAGTCTCTCATTGCTATTTTAAATCCAGAGCCAAATTCTGTGAATTCCTTTATTGCTTTAAGTCTTTTGTCTGCTTCTTCTGATAGCATTTTATCTCTTCTATAAGTGATATATGCATAAGCTTGCCTGTCTGACCTTCCTACTCTTCCTCTAATTTGATATAGTGCTGCTAGTCCCATTCTATCTGCATTTTCTACAATAATAGTATTTGCATTTGGTATGTCAATTCCTGATTCTAGAATTGTTGTACATACTAACACATTTGTTTTCTTATTTATAAAATCTTCCATTATTTCTTCGATTTGGCTTCCTGTCATTTGTCCATGAGCATAACTTACATTTGCTTCTGGTACAAGTCTTGATATTTCATCTGCTTTTTTTTGTATTGTTTCTACTCTATTAAATATATAAAATACTTGACCATCTCTTTCTAGTTCTTTGGTAATTGCTTCTTTTACTACTTCTTCATCATATTCCAATACGTAGGTTTGTACTGGCTTTCTGTTTTGAGGTGGTTCATAGATTACTGACATATCTCTAATTCCTACAATTGATTGATGCATTGTTCTTGGAATTGGTGTTGCTGTCATTGTTAATACATCTATATTTGATTTATATTGTTTGATTTTTTCTTTTGCTTTTACTCCAAATCTATGTTCTTCATCTATAATTAATAAGCCTATATCTTTAAATTCTACATCTTTGCTTAGTAGTCTATGTGTTCCTATTACAATATCTACTTCTCCAAGTTTTAATTTTTTTATTACTTCATCTTGATATTTTTTAGTTTTGAATCTATTTAGAATTTCTACTTTTATTGGAAAGTCTTTCATTCTGTTTTTAAATTCTTCATATTGTTGCTGAGCTAAAACTGTTGTTGGTACTAAGTAAGCTACTTGTTTTTGGTCCATAACTGCCTTGAATGCTGCTCTTATTGCTACTTCTGTTTTTCCATATCCAACATCACCACATAAAAGTCTATCCATTGGTCTTGTGTTTTCCATATCTTTTTTGACTTCTTCTATGCATCTTAATTGGTCATCTGTTTCTTGATATGGGAATCCTTCTTCAAATTGCTGTTGCCATGGGGTGTCTTTTGTAAATGCATATCCTTTTGACTTTTCTCTTTTAGCATATAGCTCAATTAATTCTTTTGCTACTGCTCTTAGATTGTTCTTTACTTTTTCTTTTGTTCTTACCCAGTCTTTGCTTCCTATTCTATTAATAGGCGGATTTATGCTGTCTCCTCCTATATATTTTCTAATAAAATCTAATTGATTTGTTGGAATATATAAGATGTCATCATTTTTGTATTTTATTTTAATGTAATCTTTTGTAGTTCCATCTGCTGTTATTGTATTAACTCCTGTAAAAATACCAATTCCATAGTTTTTGTGTACTACATAATCTCCTACTTTTAGGTCTGCAAATACTATTTTTTCTCCTTCTTTAAATGCTTGATTTGCATAAGTTCTTTTCTTTTTTGTTCCATCTATTATATCGTTTGCAGATACAACAACCTGATTTATTTCAAAGTTTTCATATCCTTCTGATAACTTTCCTATTCCTATTGTTATTATATTTTCTGATGATTTTACAATTATTGTTTTATCTAACTTTTCTTCAATTTTGCATAGTATTTCTTCTTTTTCTAATATTTCTTTTACTTTATTTGCTTTTTCTTTTGTTTCTACTATAATGTATATACTTTTTTTATCTTGTTTCCATTTTTTTATGTCTTCTAATAGATTTTCTATTTCGCTTTTATAATAGTTAATTTCTCTATATTCAAAGTGGTATCTTTCTGCTTGCTTTTTTGTTACTATATCTTGTTTTTCTAAATAGATTAGTTGTTTTTCATTTTCTAGTATTTCAAAATCTATATAATTTATACTTTTTAATGATTCTGGTACTATTTTTTCTTTTTCTATTAAATTTTTGCTTAAGTTTTCGATGTCTAATATAATGTTGTTTTCTCTTTGCTCGATTTTATTTATTTCATCTAAAACTATGATATAGTCTTTTCCTATATAGTCTAATAATGTACTTTGTTCTTGATAAAATTCATTAAAATATTTATCTATTTTGCTTATGTAGTTTCCTGCTTTTATCTGTTCTATATCTTGTTCTATTATTTCTTCTTGCTTTCCTTCTGCTACATTTTTTCTTATTTTGTTACATATATTTTCTATTGAATCTTCTAATATATATTCATCTGCTGGATATATTTTTACTTTTTCAAGTGCATTAATAGACCTTTGGCTACTTATACTAAAGTTCCTAATTGAGTCTATTTCATCTCCCCATAATTCTATTCTGACTCCTGTTTTTTCATCTATTGATATGTCTATAATGTCTCCTCTTACACTAAACTGACCTCTACCTTCTATTAAGTCATATCTTGTATATCCTAAATTTACTAATTTTCTTTTTACATCTTCTAAGTTGTTTATATCTCCTACTTTGAATTCTATTTCGTTTTTGAATAGGGTTTTTGGTGAAGGTATTTTTTGCATTATGCTTTCAACTGTTGTTACTACTATTAAATTCTTTTTATCTCTTATTTTATTTAATGCTATTATTCTTTCACTTGATAAGTCTTTGCTTTCTGTAATATAGTCATAAGTTACAATTTCTTTTTTTGGGAAGTATATTACTTTTTCTTTTTCATAAGTTTGTAGGTTTTCTACTAGTTTTTTTGCTTGTATTTCGTTGTATGTTATAAATAATATTGGTTTTTTATTATATCCATTTATTCCTGATACAATTTGTGCCATCCCAACGCTAGTTAAGCCCGATATTGATATCGGACTTTTTGTTTTTTCTATTTGTTTGCTTAGGTCTATAAACTTTTCAGATTTTCCTAATTCTCCTATGATTGTGTTCATTTGGTTACTCCTGTTTTTTGATGTTATTATTATACTATAAAATTATTATAAATTCTAGTCTTTTTTGCATTTTCTTTATATTTATGTTATAATATATATGTAAACTATATACTATTTATTTTTAGGAGGACCTTTTTATGACAAATTACTTTGACACTGACCTTGAAACTATCAACACAGAGGGCAACGTAGTAGAACCAATTGCACGACTTTCTAGCGACACTATACATACAGTTATAGACTTGTTATTTCCATCTCTGGAGTATGCATCCAAACTGAAAAAACTCTACAACTACATACAGAGAAAGTTTGCTACAAACCACAGCTGTGCACTCTACAGCATCTCGAAAGATTTCAGTAAATTGTGTGCCAATCTGGACTTAGCTCCAGGTAGTCGTGAAGTAATTATAACATCTGGGGGAAGTATATTTTACACTCCTAACTTCACATCAGAGCCAATACCAGTTTATTAAGCAAATAGAGAGAAATCCATCTTTGGATTTCTCTCCATTTTTATATCTTCACAACCAACCTACTAAACTTAGAATTAATATAATTTTCTAATTTATCCATAAAAACTTGTGGTTCAATTTCTTTTTTTGCTACCATGTCTAAACCTTTTTCCCAACTTGCAGTAAGTTTTGGATTTAACATATCAGGCATAGAGCTATAGACTATATCATAAATAATTTCGCCTTTATTTGTTGAAGTAATTATTTGTGTTTTTTTATTAATATCAATATATTTTATTTTCTCTAGTTTCTCTATAATTCCACCTCTTGTAGCACTTGTACCTATTCCAGCACCTTTAATTTGTTCACGAAGTTCTTCATCTTCAATTAACTTTCCTGCATTTTCCATTGCTAAAATTATTGAACCTGAATTATATCGAGAAGGTGGTGATGTTTCTGCTTCTTTTGTTTCATAATTCTTTACATTTAATTTCTGACCTTTTTTTAGATTTTTTAATATTTCTAAGCTTGTATCGTCTGCTTTTTCCACATTTTCTTCATTTTCTGTGGATTGTTTATCTTGTTTTTTGTCATTTGACTTAGCAATCTCTAAATAACCTTGACTTATACATACTCTTCCACTTGCATAAAATGTCTCATTTTCTACGTTGACTGTTGCTTGCACTTTGCTATATTCAGCTGGTGGATAAAAAATTGCTAAAAATCTTTTTACTATTAATTTATATATTTGTTTTTGAAGTTCTGGTAATTTATCATAGTTTTCAAATCCTTGCCCTGTTGGAATAATAGCATAATGGTCTGTTATTTTACTATCATTTACATATTTTGTTTTTGCTAGTTGATTTGTAGGATATTTTTCATCTATCATCTTTTTTATATATCCTTGTACTTCTTCATCATGGTAACCCTTTGCTAATCCATTTAAATTTTTTGATATTTCTTTTGATACTGCTGTTGATAATACTCTAGCATCTGTTCTAGGATAAGTTACTAATTTTTTTTCATATAAATTTTGAATTATTTCTAATGTTTCATCTGGCTTTATTTTGAATCTTTTTGTACACTCATTTTGTATTTCGGCTAAGTTAAATAATAGTGGTGCATTTTCCTTTTGTTTTGATTTTTTTAATTCTGTAATTGTTGCTTCTTTTCCTTGTAGTGAAATGATAAATTCTTGTGCTTTTTTTTCTTCTTTAAATCCTGTTTCATTATATAAATCTATTGATTCAAAAACTTTTGATTTATCATTTACTTTCCACTCTGCTTTAAAAGATGAATTTTCATCTCCAAATTCACCAATTATTTTATAATATTTGGTTTTTACAAAGTTCCTGATTTCTCTTTCTCTTGATACTATCATACCAAGTACACATGTCATAACACGTCCTACTGAAATAGATGCTTTTTCTTCATTAATTTTGTTTGCTAAACTTCTTCCTTGAGTAATAGATAATAATCTTGAAAAATTAATTCCAATTAAATAATCTTCTTTTGCTCTTAAATATGCACTGTCTGATAAACTGTCATATTCTGATGAGTCTTTGGCTTCTCTTACTCCTCTTAAGATTTCTTCTTCTGTTTGAGAATCAATCCATACCCTTTTAACTTTTACTGATGGATTTGGTTTTGCCATCATAAGTACTAATCTTTGTATATATTCTCCTTCACGTCCTGAGTCTCCTGCATTATATATTTCTTCTATATCTTCTCTTTGCATTAGACTTTGTACAATGTTAAATTGATTTTGTACATTTGGAATTATTTCATATTTCCACTCTTTAGGAATAAATGGTAGTGTATCTAATCTCCAAAATTTGAGTTTCTCATCATATTTTTCTGGATAGCTCATGGTAACTAAATGTCCTACACACCACGTTATAATCCATTTGTCTGACTCTAAATATCCATTTTTCCTGTTTGTGTTTATTTTTAGAGCTTTTGCAAATTCCATAGCTACTGATGGTTTTTCTGTTATTAATAATTTTTTGCTCATTTTATCATCCTTTTTCTACATATTTATTTGCTTTTTTTCTTATTTCTTCCATCTTTATTTTAGTATCTTTATCTTCAAAATTAAATCTGTCAAGTATTTTATTAATATAGTTTTCTTGTCTTATAGCCCCAAGACTTTCTCTAAAATTTATATCAAATATAAAAGCAATTACTGCAATTACTTTATCTACAGTATCTTGTTCTTTATTCTTTTCTCTTTTTATAATTTTATTTTGTATAAATTGCTCATATACATTTTCAGATATAACTGTTTTTTCAATATCTTCTTTAGTATCTTTCCAAAACATATTTACAGCTTCATAAAATATATCTAATTTATCTGCATCTCTAATTATTTTTGCAAATAATAATTCTTTTTCACTTAGTCCTTCTTCTATTGCATACTTATTATGATTTTTTATTGCCTTTTTGATAATTTCATCATACTTATCTTGCTCAATATATTTTCTTATATCTTTATTTAATATTTCCACACCATAATCTGCATGGTCAATACTCATTAAATCATTAAATGTCTCAAATTTTGTATATTGTTCAAATCTTGCTATATCATGCAATAGTCCTATTAATGTTGCTAATTCTATTTCTTCTTGTGTGAGTTTTAAAGATTCTGCAATTTTTTTTGATATTTCCATTACTCTTAATGAGTGTAGTTGTTTTCTTTTTATATGTTTTTCTTCTAAGTCGAATTTTTCTGTGTATTTTAAAAATTCTTGCTTAGCTTTTTCTAAATCTATATTCATTTTATCACCTGTTTTGTATTTTAGCATATTATTTTTTATTTTTAAAGTCTTATCATTAAATTCCAAATAATCTAGGTTTCGATTTTTTCATCTTATTCTGTGGAAAGTAGCAATGTTGGTGTTATGAAATGCTTATAAGCTTTTGTTTATTGCAGAAAAAAAAAGAATTCTAATATAAAAAACTGAGCCTCTTTCACTCAGGTAAAAAAGTTATATTATATTCATTTTGAATGTAACAACGAATGTGCCATGGAGTAACTGTAGAAATTCTTAATCAAATTTATTAGGGAATCTCATTACATGAGGGCGCTGATTAATTTGATTTAGAACTTCTAAGTTATGTATTAAGCCGAGTTGTGTAATGAAAAAGGAATATAATACAACTTTTTTTCCGTGAACATTCCTCAGTTTTTTATATAATAATTCCTATTTTTTTCTTTCATGCAATCAGCTTATAAGCATTTCATAACACCAACATTGCTATTTTCCACAGAATAAAATGAAAAAAACTGAAACTTAATTAAATAATCCTTGAAACTATGGTAATTTTGTTATATAATATCAAGCATATTATAAGTATTTGAAAGGGGCAAATATATATGGCATACAATTTTAAAGAAATAGAAAAAAAATGGCAAGATAAATGGGAAAAAGAAGGAACTTTTAATGCCAAAAATGATTATACAATGAAAAAATGGTATGGATTAATTGAGTTTCCATATCCTTCTGGACAAGGTCTACATGTTGGACATCCTCGTAGCTTTACTGCATTAGATATTGTGGCAAGAAAAAGGAGATTACAAGGTTATAATGTTTTATATCCAATTGGTTTTGATGCATTTGGTCTGCCTGCAGAAAACTATGCTATTAAAACAAATGTACATCCTAAGATAACTACTGCTCAGAATATTGCACATTTTACAGAACAATTAAAGTCTTTGGGTATTTCATTTGACTGGTCTAGAAAAATTGACACAACAGACCCAAATTATTATAAATGGACTCAATGGATTTTTATTCAATTATATAAACACGGACTAGCTTATAAAGCTACTATGCCAATTAATTTTTGTACAAGTTGTAAAGTTGGTTTAGCTAATGAAGAAGTTGTAAATGGCGTTTGTGAAAGATGTGGTAGCCCAGTCATCCAAAAAGAAAAGTCTGAATGGATGTTAAAAATCACAAATTATGCACAACGTTTAATAGATGATCTTGATGATGTTGATTTTCTAGAAAAAATTAAAACTCAACAAAAAAATTGGATTGGACGTTCTGAAGGTGCTGAAGTAGATTTTAATATTTCAGGAACAGACAAAAAGTTAAAAGTTTATACTACAAGACCTGATACTTTATTTGGTGCAACTTATATGGTTATATCACCAGAACATCCAATTTTAGATGATTTAAAAGATAAAATTATTAATAAACAAGAAGTAAAAGAATATCAAAAACAGGCAAGTTTAAAATCAGCATTTGAACGTTCTGAACTAAATAAAGATAAAACAGGTGTTGAAATAAAAGGAATTACTGCTATCAATCCATTGACTAATCAAGAAATTCCAATTTGGATTTCTGATTATGTTTTAATTACTTATGGAACAGGTGCAATTATGGCAGTCCCTGCACATGATACTAGAGACTATGAATTTGCTAAAAAATTCAATTTGCCTATTGTTCAAGTATTAGAAGAAATTGAAGATAACAAAAACGATAATGAAACTGCTATGACAGGTGATGGAATCCACATAAATTCTGGTTTCTTAAATGGTCTTAATAAAGAGGATGCAATATCTAAAGTCATTTCTTGGCTTGAAGAAAATAAAATTGGTACTAGAAAAATAAATTATAAATTACGTGATTGGGTATTTTCTCGTCAAAGATATTGGGGTGAACCAATTCCTATGGTATATTGTGACGAATGTGGTTGGGTTCCAATTGATGAAAAAGATTTACCTTTAAGATTGCCTGAAGTAGAAGAATTTACTCCTGGTGAAAATGGCGAATCACCTCTAGCAAAACAAACTGATTGGATTAATACAACTTGCCCTCATTGTGGTAAACCTGCTAAAAGAGAAACTGATACTATGCCTCAATGGGCTGGTTCTTCATGGTATTTCTTACGTTATATGGATGCGCACAATAATAATGCTTTGGCTTCAAAAGAAGCATTAGAATATTGGGGACCTGTTGATTGGTACAACGGTGGTATGGAGCACACTACTCTTCACTTATTATATTCTAGATTTTGGCATAAATTTTTATATGATATTGGTGTTGTACCTACTAAAGAGCCTTATGCAAAACGTACTTCACATGGTATGATTTTAGGTACTAATGGTGAAAAAATGTCTAAATCTAAAGGAAATGTTATTAATCCTGATGATATTATAAATGAATTTGGTGCAGATACTTTTAGAGTTTATGAAATGTTTATGGGTCCTTTTGACCAGGTGGCTGCTTGGTCTATGGATAGCATTCGTGGATGTGCTAAGTTTTTAGACAGAGTTTGGAATATGCAAGATATGCTAGTAGATGGCGATGAATATTCTAAAGAAACTGAAAAAATGATTCATCAAGCAATAAAGAAAGTATCTCAAGATATTGAAGAAATGAAATATAATACTTGTGTTTCAACATTTATGACTATGGTAAATGAATTTTATAAATTGAAAAAAATAAATAAAGCTGAATTTAAAACTTTTATTACATTATTAAATCCATTTGCTCCTCATATAACTGAAGAACTTAATAAAATTGCTGGTTTTGAAAATGATGTTTCTACTTATGCTTGGCCAGAGTATGATGAAGAAAAAACAATCAATGATGAAATCACTTTACCTATTCAATTCAATGGTAAATTAAAAGCTACTGTTACAATTGACTTAGATGAAGATGAATCTTCTGTTAAGGAAAAAGTTCATAATGCTATTGATAGCAAATTAGAAGGAAAAACAATTGTTAAAGAAATTTATGTTAAAAATAAAATTTATAATATTGTTGTTAAATAAAAATTAACCCTATTGAATTTCAAATGTTCAATAGGGTTTTTAATTTGGAATTTAAAAAGCTTGAACTTTTGAATTTAAATAAAATATTTTATCATCTTGTCTGTTTAATCTGTCCTCATGAAGATTTAATCTTTTTTCTGTTGAATCAAATTTTTCTGAATGCATTGTAAAAGCATCAAATAACATTTCTAATTTTTGTCCATGCTCTACTTCAATTTTAGTCACAGTTTTGCTTAATTTTCCTACTTCCTCTTTTAATTCTTCTTGACCTTTGAATAACTCTTCTTGGCCTTTCTTCAAATCCAAAAGTAAATTATCTCTTTCTTCTTGAGTCATAAGTACTTCTCCTTCCTTGTATATTCAGTTTTAAAAACTGTGAAATCATTATACAATATTTCCCTATTAGTGTCAATACATTTTTTTGTAATTTAAACGTAATATACATTTAATATTTATGTAATATATATTGAATTATTTTATTGTATAATATTGTTAGTATTATTATAAGGAGTAAAGTATGAGTATAGAATCTGACTTAAAAAAAGATGGAATTGAAGTTATAGAAAAATTAGATACATTAAAAATAAATTCAATAGCTAGAAAAGTATCTATTCAACTTTGTGAGACGTTTCCAGATTTTAACCTTAATCAAAATGAATTATTTATTAAACTATCTAGATTGAATATGTATCTTGCAGAGATGCCTGAAGGTATGGCAGAAGCAAATTATTTTTACAAAAATTCTTCTATTTATTTTAATAGCCATCTTGATTATGATGATTTAGAGGAATTTGCAATACATGAATGCATTCACTATATACAAGAAGTAAAAGATAATAAAAATTATTTAGTACGAATGGGGCTTTGTGATTATACAGAATTTAGTATTTATGGATTAGCTCTAAATGAAGCAGCAGTTCAACTTATGACTTCTAAAATACTTGGAATTCCTGATGAATTTGTTAAATATTATAATATAAGTTTTAAAACTAATAGTCCAACTTATTATCCTTTAGAATGTTGCTTAGTAAATCAACTATCTTATCTCGTTGGAGAAAATACTTTGTTTGAAAGTACTATTAATAGTACTGATACATTTAAAGAAAAGCTAATTTCAGTAATTGGAGAAAGAAATTTTTATACTATACAAAAATTAATTGATAAAATTTTATCTTACCAAGAAGATATTATTAAAATTAATAATAAGATTTTACAAATAGATGATAGAAATAGAAAAGTTGACATTATGATTCAAAAAATCAACTCATTAAAAGATAATATAACTTCTACCTTTATTAAAACACAAAACTTAATTATTTCTAGTTATTTTAATTCAGCTTTTTCTCTTATTACAAATCTAGAAGAAGTTGAAAATTATCGTAGAAAATTATACAATTTTAAAGATTGTCTAGGAGCAACTGATGGATATACATATTTTAATGACTACTACGTAGATAAAATGATGGATTTAGAAAAGAAGTATAATGAATTAGAAAACAGAGCTAATTGTAAATCATTATATGTTATTAACAAAAAAACATCTATTTTCTTAACAATAATTAAATTTATCAAAAAATTGATTGTAGGTAAGAACTTATCTAATAATGATTATGAAAATCAAAAAGATTAATAGAAATTAAACTCTATTAATCTTTTTTTAAGAATTTTATGATTGCTTCTGCACTGTCTCTTCCTGAACGTGCAGCATAAGCAACAGTTCCTTTAGTTCCTATTAAGTCTCCACCTGCAAAAATTTTATCTCTTGAAGTTTCAAAGTTTTCATTAACACATATATTTCCCCATTTATTTACCACTAATCCTAACTCTAATGTTTTTTCTTCTACTGTACTACCTAATGCCATAACTACGTAATCAGTGTCTATCTCATAATTGCTATCTTCTATATTAACAGGTACTAATCTTGATTCTCCTTCTTTTTGCACTAGTTTTGTTTTGATTAGTTCTAATTTTTCTACTTTTTTATTACCTTTTATTTCTACAATATTATTTTGAAATAAAAAGTTTACTCCTTCTTTTTTTGCTTCTTCTATTTCTTTTGTCTCTGCTGGCATTTGTTCTTCTGCCCTTCTATATATTACATTTACCTCTTTTGCACCTAATCTTTTTATTGTTCTACTACAGTCCATTGCAACATTTCCGCCACCAATTACACATACTGTCTTTCCTGAATAATTTGGATGTTGGTTATATTCTAACAGTTCATTTCCTCCATATACTCCTATTAAGTTTTCTCCCTTTACTCCCATTTTGGCTGATTTATTTGCACCTATACTTAAAAATATTGCATCATAATCTTTTAAATCTTCTAATGTTAAATTTTTTCCAAGTTCCTTTTGATACTGTACTTGAATTCCTAAATTTAAAATTCTATTTACTGTTTCTTCTACTATTTTTTTGTCTAATCTAAATTCAGGTATCCCATGTATTAGTAATCCTCCTAGATAATCATATTTTTCATATATAGTAACTTGTACTCCTTTTCTTGCTAAAAATGTAGCAGATGTTAAGCCTGATGGTCCTCCTCCTATAATTGCAACCTTTTTATTTTTTAGTTGATTATCTTTTTCTATTTCTAACACGTCTTTTAATTCTATTTTTTGCTCTATTGCTTTTTTAAAAATAAAGCTCTCTATTTCTCCAATACTTACTGGTTCTCCTTTAATCCCTCTTACACAACTTCCCTGGCATTGTTTTGTATGTGGACAAATTTCTCCACATACTCCAGGCAATACTGTAGTTTTGGATAATATTTTATATGCTCTTTTATAATCTTCTTCCTTAACTGCCTCAATAAAATTTGGTATTTGATTATTTAATGGGCAACCTTTGTTAGAGCATGGTTTTACTTTGCAATTCAAACAATAATTTACTTTTTCTTTTATATTTTCCATTGTATTTTCCTTCTTTTTTTCTATATTTTATATGGAAATTAAAAAATAGTCAATGTTACTGACTATTTCTTCTAATTTTCTTTATTTAGTTCTTCTACTACTAATTTTAAATCTTTGATAAAATCTGCCTTTTTTGTTTCATCTCTTAAAAGTGCTGCTGGGTGCCATGTTGGTATATATTTAATTTCTTTTTTTTCAAACCATTTTCCTCTAGAGGCTGTTATTCCATATTCTTTTCCTAAAATATTTTTTAACGCTACACTTCCTAGTAAAACAATTATTTTTGGTTTTATAAGCATAACTTGGTTTCTTAAATAATTAAGGCATGCACTTGCTTCATCATCTTCTGGATTTCTATTAGCAGGCGGTCTACATTTTACTATATTTGCTATATAAACTTCCTCTCTTCTAATGCCTATTATTCCAAAAGCCATATTCATTAACTTTCCTGCCCTTCCAACAAATGGCTCTCCTTGCATATCTTCGTCTGCTCCTGGTCCTTCTCCAATAAACATTATTTTTGAGTTTCTATTTCCTGTTCCAAATACTATATTTTGTCTTGTTTTGCACAATTTACATTTATTACAATTTACTATTGAATTTTCTAGTTCTTCCCATGTTTCATACATTTTTTTACTCCTTTGTCTCAGCACAAGGCATAAGATATTTGTAATTGGCAAAGCCTTAATAACTATCTTAAAAAGGGACGTTTACCTTACACAATTTTCTATCAATTTTATTTTTCTTTCTTCTTTTGTATTTATTTGAGCTTTTGTTCCTATTGGTATTACTGTTTTTCTTTCTGTATGTCCAAAGTAATTACTTTTTATAATTGGAAATTTGTATTTTTCATTTGGTAATTCTAAAACATCTGAAATTATTTTTTCTAAGCTTATTCCGCTTTCATGTTCATAATTTCCAATCCATAAGCCTTTTATTTTGTCAAATACTTCATTTTGTTTCATATAATATAAAAAGTTACTAGCCATCGCTGGCTCTGTTTCTAAACTTAGCTCTTCTAAAAATAAAATTTTGTCTGTAAAATCTAATTTATACTTTCCAGAAGACATTCCTTTTGTTAAAAATAAATTTCCTCCTATCAAATCTCCAGTTGCTGTTCCTTCTTGAATTGTAATATCTTTATCATCTTTTTGTCCAAGTTCTAAATTTCCATCTACAAATCTTTTTAATACTTCTTTTAGGCTGTAATCTGTTTCATCTGTTGCTATTGTTTTAAAATTGGTTGCACTAAATGTTACAAGACCTGTTTTTTCTGTTATCATATTTGTAAGTGATGTTATATCGCTATATCCACATATTATTTTTGGATTTTCTTTAATTAAATTATAATCTAAATATTCAAAAGTTGAATTACTGTTGTTTCCACCTTTTGCACACCATATCATATTTACATCTTTGTCTACAAACATTTCATTAATATCTTCTGCCTTTTCTTTTGCTGTACTACTATATCCATTTGTATTAGAAAATAAATTTTTCGAATATTTTACTTTAAACCCTAGTTTTTCTATTATCTTTTTAGCTTCTTCTAACTCTTCTATTTTTTGTCCAATAATTGGACCAGATGGTGCTAGAACCCCTATTGTATCTCCTACTTTTAATTTATTTGGTATAATCATCTTTTTTCCCTCCTATTTTAATGAAATAAGTGCTGTTGCAAGTCCATAGTTTTCTTTTTCTACTCTAAATGAGTGAATCAAATCTTTATTACATACACTACAAATTCCACTATCTATAATATTTTCCTCTTTTAGTCCAATATCTTTTAATATAATCTTGTTTATTTCTACTGTATCTATATTCCATTTTTCTAGTTCTTCTGTTATGAATTTTTCCTTTGGAATCTCTGAAAATTCTTTTTCAAACATTTCTTTGACATCAGCATCAACTTCAAAATGGCATTTTCTTATACTTGGGCAAATACAACAAATAATGTCTTCTAACTTGCATTTATACTCTTTAATCATCTTTTCAACTGTCTTTACAGATATTCTTTGTAATGTTCCTTTCCATCCAGAATGAACATTTGCTATAGTTTTTGTAACTGGGTCAAAAAATAGTAATAAAATGCAATCAGCATTTGTTGTTGATAGTATAAGGTCTTTTTGGTTTGTAATCATTCCATCTGTTCCATCATATTCAGCTAAATTTATATCTGGCTCATCTTTCTTAACTTTATTATTTATGCAAACTACATTATCTGTATGTTCCTGAATTGTTTTTACAACGTTAATGTAATTAATATTGATTTCTTTGCATAATTTTTTATAATCCTGTATTGCTTTATTAAAGTCCTCTTCTGGCAATTTTGCCTTATCTTTTGCTCTTGCTGTTCTAAAATTCACATCTATGCCTAAAGAATAAGCATGACTTATAATATTTTTATATTCTAATAATCGCTTAAATTGCAAATATTGAATTCCATTTTCTTTAATGTGAATCACATTTTCATTACTTAAATCTTTCATTTTCCTCCCCTTGAGACAGTTGGGACAGTCTTAAAATGTCTCATATTTTTTGTAAATTTTTGTCGTTCCCTTTACATTCTACATTATTCGACTTTTTTCTAGTCATATAATGAGACATTTTTAGACTGTCCCAACTGTCTCATCATATTTTCTCTCTTCTTTTGAATATTCTTCTGGCTTTAGTCCTACTCTTTTTTTCATATATAGTACTACTAAAAATAAAAGTATTGTTGAAACTACCCCTAAAATAATCATACAATATGCTGTACTCATTCTATCTAGTAAAAATGATGCAAATATTCCTATAATTGCGGATGATGTACTTTTTAATAAATTTCTTACAGTATATATTTTTGTATCAATTTTTTCGTTTGCGAAGTTTCTTAAATATTTTTCTATCAGATTATAATAAATACTATTCATTATATATTTAACTATATACATTATAATTATAAATATAATTAAATATCTTATTTTATTTGAAAATACTGCAATAATACCTGATAATATACATGAAATTGTTACTAGAAATCCTATTACTGTCAATGATTTGTTTTTAAACTTCTCATGAAATTCATCTTGTTTTCTACTAGCAAAACTTGCTAGTACTCCTAGTCCTGCAAATATTATTCCTATGATTCCAGATGATATATTTAATTCTTCTAATAAGCTTACTTCATAAGTATCTAGTGTGCAGAATAATCCTCCTATTAGTGAACAATATAATAATAAACTTTTTAGTCTTTCTGATTTTAATATAAATTTAAATGAACTTTCTATTTCCTTTAAGTTACTACTAATGCTAATTTCTTTAAAATCTACTTTCTTTTTCTTTACAGGCTCAATAAAAAACGCTGATATAATTGTTACTAGCACTGTGGTTACTAAAGATAATATCATTGGTACATAAGAATTTATTTGATATAACCATCCCGCTAATACTTTTGTAATTGCATTTATAAAATAATATCCAGATGCTCCTTTTTCATTTATTTTAGCAAATATTTTGTCTTTGCTCTTTGCTTTTGGTATGGATTCATTAAGCAAACTTGGCTCAGCACTTTCTTTTATTGCAAATGCAAGCGATGACATTAATTCAGCTATTATTAAGTTAAATAAGTTTTTGCTAAATATTACCACTACCATATATAAACAATTAACTATATTTCCAAATATAATGCTATTTCTTCTTCCTAGAAATTCTACTATAAATACTGCTGGTATTTGCATTATTATTCCAAATAGTGAATAAAATGCATCTATTAACACTACATCTGCTGGATTTATTCCTTTTACTTGTGTTAAAAATAAAAAGTTTATTGTATAAAAGAATAAATAATCCCAAGCGAGTTTTTTATATGTTGGAAATATTTTCATATTTCTTTTTCTCATCTGTGTTTCTGCATCTTTTGGCATTTGTGTTCCTCCATTTATTCTTCATCTTTTAGTTCATCGTATTTTCTTTCTTGTTTTGAATATTCTTCTGGCTTTAGTCCTACTCTTGTTTTCATATATATTCCAATTAGTATGTATATAATTGTAAATACTATTCCTGAAATTATCATACAATATGCTGTTGACATCTTGTCTAGTAAAAATGATGATATGATTCCTATTAGTGAACTTACTAAATTAACAATTAAATTTTTTGTAGCAAAAATTTTTGTATCAATATCTTTGTTTGTAAAGTTTCTAAAGTATCTATCCATTATAGTAAAAAATAATCCATGTGCAAATTTAGTTAGTATAAATAATAATATAATAATAATTGTTAACATTGGAAGTTCTTTTGCTTTTAGTCCTAATATTCCTGATATTAATATACTAATTGACGTTGTTAATGCCATTATTGTTATTGTTTTATTTTTAAATTTATTGTTAATCATTTCTTGCTTTCTAGATGCTATTGAACTTGAAAAGCTTAATATTGCAGATACTAATGTTATTATGTATGTTTGTGTTCCTATTTCCTGTAAAAGACTTGTTCTATAATCTGCCACAATTGAAAGAAATGCTTTTATGAAGGCTGCTGCTAATATTAATGCTTTTAGTCTTTCTGATTTTAAGATAAATCTAAATCCTTCTTTTATATCTTTTATTTGTGTTTTTACAGTATCTGTTTTGTTTTCACTCTTATGTTTTTTTACTGGCTCTATAAAAAATAATGACATTATACTAACTAATATTAATACAATTAATGAACATATTAAAGGTATATATCCATTTATTCCAAATAAAAATCCTGCAATTACTTTTGATATTGCACCTAATAAATAATATCTGGATGCACCTTTTCCATTTAATTTTGCAAATATGTTGCTCTTATATTTTGAAGGTGGAATTGATGAGTTTAATAAACTTGGTTCTGCTATATCTTTTATTGAAACTGCTAAACATGATATAAATTTTGCTAAAACTAAGTCAAATATATTTCCAGTCATCATAAACATAACCATATATAGACAGTTTAATATATTTCCTAATATTATACTATTTTTTCTTCCTAAAAATTCTACAATTATATTTGCAGGTAATTGTAAAAATACTCCAAATAAATGTTTAAAAGAGTTTGCTAATACAACATTTGCAACACTTATATTTTTTACTTGAGTTAAAAACAAGAAATCTATTGTGTAATAAAATAGGTAGTCCCATGCTAGATTTTTATATGTTGGAAATAGCTTCATATTCCTTTTTCTCATCTTTTGTGTTTCGTCCATTTTTTTCCCTTTTTTCTGTTTTATTAGTGAGACATTTTAAGACTGTCCCCTCTGTCTCATTTTTAATATTATATCATCTTTTGTCTTTTTTTCAATATAATTGTAACTGTTTCCACAAAATCTTGGATTAAATCCACAAATTGCTTTATAATTACAATATTCACATGGTGTTTTTCCATTTTTATAATACGGTTTAATGTTAATATTTCCTTTTAAAATTTCTTTTGATATTTCTTTAATTGTTCTGTATATGTAATCTTGTAGGATTTTGAATTCTTCTTTATTTACTCCACTTGTTTTGCCTTCTGATATTTCTCCTGATTTAGTTATTGCTGCTGGTATTAGTTTTGATGTGCCTGCTTCTAAATTTTTGTCGTGTATTTTTATAACTTTTATATCTGCTAATATAAGACCTTTCATTTTAAATTTTTTTCTTAGCTCTTCTTCTATTTCTTCTTCTGATATTTTTTTATCTGTACTTATCATTTGTTCTAACAAGCTAAAATACAGTACTCCTGCTGGTAGTAGGTCTTCTTCTTTACATACTGCATCTGCATAAGTTAAAAGCTGGATTTGTATACCTGCATATACTTCGTTTAAGTCTATATTTTTTGCTGATGATTTATAGTCAATAATTCTTACATATTTTCCATCATCAGATGTTGCTGTGTCTATTCTATCTATTTTTCCTATAATTTCAACTTTTTTTCCATTTTCTAATGGGATTATTATAGGATTGTATTTTCCTTTTTGTCCAAATTCTACCTCTGTTCCTTCGATGCTAAAATCACTATATACTAACCCTTCTATTATGTATTTTAATGCTTTTGCTACAATTCTGTTTAGTCTTCTTACTAATACCTTGTATTTTGATGTAGCAACAAAATTATATTTTTTTCCCATTTCTAATTCGTCGTTTAGTACTTCATTTACTAGTTTTTGAATTTTTTCTTCATCATTTACAATTTCAGCTAAGTTTATATTCTCTTCTTTTATTTTCTTGAAAAATTCGTCTATTAATTCATGCATAAAAGAACCTGTGTCAAAGCTTTGAATTTTTAATTGTTCTTTTTCTTTAATTTTTAGTCCGTATTGTAAGTAGTAAGAAAATGGGCATTTCGCAAAAGTTTCTAATTTTGATACACTTGTAGTTATTGTGTTTCCATATAATCTTTCTATTACTTCTGGTTTAATGTTTTCAGGAATGTTTGTATAATCAATTCCTTGTAGGTCTTTTTCCATTTTTTGATACCAATTGTTTTGATTTTTATAATATTCAAAAATATCATACCACATTTTATTTATTTCTTTATTTTCCTTTAAACTGCTAATGTTTTCTAATAATTCTTGATATGTTTTTTCTATATTTGTTATTTCATAATTTTTTTGTATTACATCACTTTCTTCTTTTAATTTTGGGAATATCTTTTTTATTTTGCTAATCATCATAGATGGTCTTAATGATTTTCCTTCAGAGTCTGATGATGCATAAGATAGATATAGTCTTTTTTCAGCAGTTGAAAATACTTTATAAATATTGAAGTTTTCTTCGTAAAGATTTTCTATTGTACCATTTGCAAGTTCAATTCCATCCTCTTTTAGTATTTCTCTATCTTTGTCTCCAAAGAATCCTTCATCTTTATTAACACTTGGAAAATTTCCATCATTAAGTCCAATTATGAAAATTACATCTACTTTATGACTTCTAGACCTTTCTATATCTCCTATAATTACTTGGTCTTGTGTTCCTGGTATTTTTCCAAGTTCACTGTTTTTTAGTCCTATTTTTAGAATTTGTCTATATTTATCAATTGTTATTTTTTCATCTTTAAATATTAACACAATTTCATCTAAAATATCTAAAACTATTTTATAACTTTCTATATATTCATTTGCAAGGTCAATTAGCCCTAAATCTTGTAATTCGTTTATTTTATGGCTGATTTTTTCTTCTATTTTGTTTTCTTGCATAAATTTATAAATTGATTTTGAAATAGATTCTGCATCTTTCATGTTTTTCTTTAATTCTAAAAGAGGCTCTATTATTTCCTTTCTTAACTTATTAAAGTACTCTATTTCTTCTTTTGTTTTCTCATTAATTCCAAAAACAAAATCATTTTTCCATTTATTTTGTTTGATTCCCCATTTTATACAATAATTTTCTAATTTAAAAATGTCATCTTGCTCTATATCAGAAAATCCTATTTTTAGATAATTAAATATTGATTCTTTTGAAAGGTTACTACTAAATATTTCAAAAATAGAAAGTACATATTGTACTATTATATTTTGATTTAAATCTCTTTTTTCGTCAATAAAAACTGGTATTTGATATTCTGCAAAGATACTTCTTACTAGGCTAGAATAAGTATCTACGTTTCTAGTGATAACAGAAATATCTTTATATCTTAATTTGTTATCTCTTACTAATTTTGTTATTTCTTTTGCTATATTTTCAATTTCTGAGTATTGGTTTTTAGCTAAAAATAATGATATGTTTTTAGGTTCGTTTTTATATTGATTTAATTTTGTACTAAATATATTTTTTTCTATATGTTTTAGTTCTTCTGTTTTGAAACGATATTGTTCTGATAAATAAATTGTTTCTTCAAGTTTTAGGTTTTCTTCTTTTAGCATATTTTTAATTTTTGATACCATTATCTTATTACTATAAAAAATGTCTGTATTTGGATTTATGCTACTATCTAGATTATCTGTATTTATAGTAATTGTTACTTGTTTTGCTAGTTTTATCATTTTCTTTAATACTTCATATTCTTGTTTTGTAAATCCTGAAAATTCATCTATATAAATAATAGCATCTGTTAAAATGTTAGTTTCTTCAATTCTGCTACTTAATATGTTTAATAAATCATTATCTTCTATATATCCTTCTTGTAATTTCTGTTCGAAGTTTTGATAAATTATAGACATATCATTTAATTTTGTTTTTAGATATTCATCTTCTGTCTTTTCTTTTTCTTCTATTAAATCTTTTGGTAATACGCCATGTTTTTTGAACTCTGTTATTGCTGTTAATGATAAATCTATGTTTTCATCAGATTTGTTTAAAAATTTAAGTTTGTTTTTATTTGAACTTAAAATATGGTAAATTAACATTGATTTACCACATTTTGTTAGTTTTGTTTTTGTATTTCCTCCTGTTTCTTGCATAACTCTATAAGCCATCCTACTTAATGTAATGACTTCTGCATTGATAACAGCTTGATTTTCAATTGTCTCCATTAACTTTTTTTCTGCTGTAAAGGAGAATTGTTCTGGTGTTATAATATAAATTTTCTTTTCTTTTTTGATTAGATTAGCAATTTCAGAAAAACAGTATTGACTTTTTCCGCTTCCTGCTTTTCCATATATAATTCTTAGTCCCATTAATTCTCCCTTCTCCAATAAAACAAATACTGTTGTGCTAGTCCTTTTAAACTCCCAAATTTTTCTTCTGCTAAGTCTTCTATTTTCTTTTTACTTACTTTACTTTCATCATTTTCCTTAATGTATAAATCATTCATTACTCTTCTTACCCAAACATCAATTGGAAATGTGTCAAATCTTTTTAGTTCTGAAAATAATAAAATGCAGTCTGCAACTTTTGGGCCTACTCCTGAGAGTTTTAAAAGTTCTTCTCTTACTTCTATAGTGTTTGGATTTGTTTTTAATACTTCTAAATCAATTTGTTTTTCTAAAATTTTATGTGTTGTTTCATATAATCTTATATCTCTAAATCCTAGTCCTAATTTTCTATATTCCTCTACTGTGACATTTTCTAATTGTTCTACTGTTGGAAATGTATAATATTTATTTTCATTCCATTTTATTTCATCACCATATTTTTGTGATAGCCTTTCTATTATTCCTTTAATTCTTGGTATGTTATTATTTGCTGATATTATAAAAGATATGATTGTTTCCCATAAATCTTGATTTAAGATTCTTATTCCTTTTCCATATTCAATGCTATTTTTTAAGTAATTATCTACTTTTGATAATTGTGTTTTTATTTCTTCATAATTTCTATTTAAATCAAAATAATTTTCTACTATTTCTTTTAAGTCTTTTTTACACATCCCAGTAAAGATGATTGTTTCTCCTTGTTTTCTTACGTTTATTACTCCATCTTTAACAACTCCTGTGTAACTTCCATCTTCTTGCTCATTCCATCTAAAGCATTGTCCACATTCAAAAATGTCTTTTAATTCAAAAGTTTTTTGGTTATCTATTTTATATTCTTGTTCTTTCATATCTATTTCCTCTCGTCTTTTTAAATATTATACCATATAAATTACAATTTTTCATAAAAAAGTAGGAATTATTTTTCAAATTCCTACTCTATAACTAATCTTGATTTTTAAATGGATGTTTTAATTTATTTTTTATTTCTCCAGTGATTATTTTAATTGATATATCATATATATTCTCTGCGTCATCTTCACTTAAACTAGCCTTAACTTGTAAATCTTATATGATTTTATCTTTGTTTTTTCTTCCAAATATAAAATGATTTTCTATAACATCATTTATTAAAATGCATTTTTCTTCATCATATCCTGTTTGTTTTGATAATTCTTTTATAAAACTATTTTTATTCATTATTAGATACCTCCCCATACATCTTTGCTTTTGTATCTTGTTGTAATTCATATCCATATTCAAATATATATGATATTCCAAATAAGAATAATATTTGTACTACATCAAATAGTTCAAAACCAACATCTAAATCAGTTCTTAATATTTTTTCAAATATGATTCCTCCACAAGTTGGTAAAGCAAGAACAATAATCATAATTTTTGCTATTTGTTTTATATATCTAACATTTTCTAGTGTAAATGGTGTTTCTCCTTGATTTATATTTATAAATAATTTTTCTAGTCTAATTAATGCCATTCTGTATAATATTAAACAAATCATTAAACATACAAATGCTATCTCTATAAATGCTATTATTTTTCCATTGGAATTATTTTCTAATACATTTTTTATTTGTAAAATCATATCTTGATTTTTTTCATCTGCTATTACATTATCATTTATTTTTATACTTAATGTTACACTATCATTTGCCTTTTCTTCTGTTATAGTTATTCTGTCATCAATTCTTGAACCTTTAAATATAATAGTATTATCTTTTAGTTCTATATTGCTAATGTCACATAATTTCATTATTTTTTCCATTTCTGGATAACTTTCTCCATTTTCCCATTTTGATACACTTTGTCTTGTCACCTGCATTTTTTCTGCTAGTTTTTCTTGGCTCATTTTAGCTACTTTTCTTAAGTTATATAAATTTTCCCCGAATTTCATTAGACTACTCCTCCTTCGTTTTTAATTTTAGTGTAGTTTTGTTTAAATTTCTATCAACTTTCAGTTGCACTTCATAAAAATATGCAAAATGCAACTTAAACTTTACATTTTGCATATCATACCTTTATAAAATTATAATTTGCGCTACAAATAATTTTAAACTTTTTTTCGAGTTAATATAACCCCAATGATTGATATAATAAAGATAACTGGCGCTATCCTAACAAATAGCCATTCAAACGATTGAAAAGTAACTCCTAAAACAGCATTTTCAGGATTATTATAATTCCAATTTAAATATGGACTATTTAGTAGATTAAAGAGATGAAAATTATTATTATGATTGCACATAATGAAATTAGCATCCAATGAATCATTTTTCTTTTTGCATTCTTCCTTTGCAATAGTTGTAAGTTTATTATCTCTAATTTTTCAGAAATTGCTTTTAAATCATCTACTTTAGACTCTGAAATATTTTCTCCAAGTAAAGTACTTACTGGTGTTTCAAGAACCTCTGATAGCGTTATTAACATTTCTGAATCAGGAACTGATAATCCTTGCTCCCATTTAGAAATTGTTTGTCTTACCACATTTAATTTGATAGCAAGTTCTTCTTGTGAAAGTCCTTTTGATTTTCTTAATTGTTTAATGTTTTCTTTTAACATTTTAGAACAACTCCTTTCTTTACAAACTATTATATAAAGAATAGTCCGTTGCTACAAGCAATGCTTATTAACATTCAAGATTTATAGTCATAAAATTGACTAATTTGTACTTTACTTTATTTTTCTGATGGGATGTCTTATAACTGTTTTCAATTTATTTACATCACATCTTCTTGGATCACTTAAGTAAATTTCATGATGAAATCTATTATGATTAATATCTAGTTCATATCCATTTTCTAGCATATATTTGTGCATTAAATTTATTGTATTTGGTTCATCATCATAAGAACCTATGTGCGTACATTGAACACAAATTCCTTCATCATAAGTTAAAAATTCTACTTTTGAAAAGTCTAGTTTTTTCTTATTTGTTGCTTCTTGAACCGCCCAATCAAAATCTTTCTTTGTTACGAAGTCTGGTAATCTGATAATAGATATAAAGTTCATTTTGTCTTTATTGTTATAGTCAATACTATCTTTCATTCCTTCTTGCCACCAAAATCCTTCTAATGGTGGAACTACATATTCAAAATAACCATCTATTTTATGTGTGCCTTTATAACTCATTTTAATAGTAAAGGCAATTGCATATAAAAGTCCTATTGAATCTTTATATTCTCCGTTTTCATCATTAGGATTTCCTTTTCCTCTAAATGCAATATAATTCATTTTAGGAATTTCTACAATACTAGGTTTATTCTTTGGCATGTAAAATTCCTTATATTCTTTTTTATAATCAAAAGCCATTTTTTCTTTTCCCTTCTACTCATCTAGTGCAATATAAATATGAATTTCTTGTTTCTGCATATCTCCAGAATTGTTTTGATATTCTTCAAAATCACAAGTATATTTTCTTTTTAAATCCATATTCCATATTTCTTGCCAAGCCTGTCCTACTGAATTTTGCACATCTCCTGTTATAACAAATTTAGCATATTTTCCTTTTGGAATAATAGTACTTTCTACTTCTCCACCTCTTTGTACTTCTTTACTCACTTCTGCTCCTGCAATAAATGTATAGGGTTTTGTATAATCTCCCTCATATTCTGTATATAATCCTATTGTTTTACCATTTACCTTATTTGGAATTTTCTCATAAATTCCATCTGTAAATAAATTTTTCCAAGTTATTCCTATATCTTGCATAGCCTTTCCATCTTGATTAGTCGTCTTAATTCTAATTCCTGTCATAACCTTTCTTTCTAATTCTACAATTTCATATTTCATAATATATCTACCTCCTAACTAGAAGTATATATTATATAACTTGACAACTGTGTGTCATATTATAAATATTTTTTTAAAGTTTTTTGTAGTTTGTCTTTTATAATATTTTTTGCTCTAGTTGGTGATAAAACTTTTATATATTCTCCAAAAGATAAAATATAACCATATACCCATTCATTTTCTGGATATTTCACTTTTATAATGAAGTTTCCGTCTTCTTTTTTTGTTATTTCTTTACTTTCAAATTCATCATATACTCTATAAGTCATGGCTTTATTTATTTCTAGTTCAAGTTCTATTATTTCGAAGTTATGTTTTTCATTCTCTTCTTCTTTTGGTAGTTCTCTTTCAAAATGTTCTTGTAACATTTTAACTTCTTTTATTTTAGCAATTTTGAATATTCTATAATCTTGTTTTAATTTGCAATAACTTACTAAATACCATGATTTATCTTTAAACCATATTTGTAATGGTTCTACAATTCTTTTACTTTTTTCTCCATTAGAATTATAATAAGTAAATTGTACTAGTTGCTTATTTAAAATAGCAGATTTAATAATGTCAAATCGTTCATCTTGTATATTACTCCAATTAGAAAAATCAATTTTAATCCAATCATTTATTTTTTTATTAAATAATATACTTAACTTCTCTAAAATATCCTTCTCATCTTGTCCTTTTACTTTTTTCATTCCTTGTAAGGCAAACAAAATTTGATTTTGTTCTTCTTCTGAAAGTATTGTTTTATTTAGTACATATTCATCTAAAAGTCCTATTCCTCCATCTTTTCCTTTACTTGCATAAATTGGTATGTTTGCTCGACTTAATACTTCTATATCTCTATATATAGTTCTAGTTGATACTTCAAATTTATCTGCTAGTTCCTTTGCTGTAACTTTTTTCTTTTGAATTAGTATATACACTATTTCAAATAATCTATTATTTAATTGCATATTTTCCTCCTGCAAGTATTATATCATATAAATATGACATATACCTGTCATATTTATAAAAAGTGAGTAGATAATTTAATTTAGCTTTTACTTTGAATATTTCTTTTTCATAATTCTTCCTCTATTTCTACAAATCTTAATTTTATATTATTCTTGTTTATTATTTTTATCTTTGCTTTTATCTTTATATAAATGAGTAGTTGCCAAACATAAAAATGAAAATCCTAAACATAGGAACATTACTGCTGTGCCAATATTCTTTTCTATAAAATTCAATATAGCACCAATAAAATATATTATTGAAGCAGTTAGAAATCCTACAAAGCTAATTTTTTCTCTTTTCTCTTTTTTCATACTCTTACCTCCTCGGTATACATGTAATTTTTCTTTTTACTTACTTAACATTTTGATTGCTTCATCTTCATTTTCTATAAAAAATATATCTTTACCACTATTGCTTTCATATATGAAATCTTTTAATGGTTTACTTGTATATTTTGAATAATCCCCATATATAGCAAATTTTGTTTGATAGTTTATAAATTTTTGCAAAATTTCTCCTGCTAATCCCTTACTTAATATAAAGAAATCTTCTATTACTACATCTTTATTTAATCCTATTTTGTTGCAGTTTGTTTCATATTTGATAGTCATAATAAAATCTATTGCTGACTGAACATCTTTTATTATAATTTCATTACTTTTCACTATTACTATATTATTTATAATTTTTGTTCCATTCTCATTAATCCTAAAAGGATACCTCCAATAGTTAAATATATTAAAGATAACATTGAATAATTAGAATTTAACAAATGACTTAAAGCAAAAATTATGGCAGTAATAATCAATCCAATATATTTACTTTTCTTACTTAACAAGTATTTTATATATCCTCTAAAGGTTATTTCTTCTGCAAAGGCTACACCACAGAATATAATTAGCCCCATAACTAGCGAATATAAAACATTTGCATTTAATTCATTAAATGCAAAAATCACTTGTTTCATAAAAATTAAAATAATTATATAAATTGCTACAAAGATTATTCCTAATACAAATCCCTTGATAAGTTGTGGAAATCTATTTTTGGGAATAAACCCCAAATCTTTCCAATTTATTTTTTCTTTTTTCGTTATATATTTGTAAAATAGATATATTAATATAGTTGTAATTATAATACATAAGACATATCCTAAATCACTATTCATTGTATTAGAAAGCATATCTGCAAAATTCGTTATATGAACATTTTGATAAATTAAACTTCCTAATATACAAGATACTAATGTTATAACATTTACAGTTATAACTGATATCAAAACTTTTCCAATAGTTATTAATTTATTATTTTTTAATATATTGTTCAATTTTTATTCTCTCCTACAACTTACTCGTTTGCTATCTATTCATCATTTTTTTAGAACTTATACCAGCCACTTGTTATTATCTTCTCCGCCTTCTTTATGGAAAGTATGAATTTTATATCCA
>CAOJQV010000006.1 GCA_948441945.1 uncultured Clostridium sp.
TTATATCTCCACCTTGTAATAATTTAAACCACATTTTTGCATGTTCTTTTTCATTATCTGCAGTTTCTTGAAAAATAGCTGCAATTTGTTCATATCCTTCTTTTTTAGCTTTACTTGCAAAATATGTGTATTTATTTCTTGCTTGTGATTCTCCTGCAAAAGCTTCCATTAGATTTTTTTCTGTTTTTGAACCTTTTAATTCCATTTTTGTTTCCTCCTATTCATTTTTTACAAGTTGTATTTTATAAAATTTTCTTTTATTTGTCAATGATTTTTTTGTAATTCTTCTTGAGTTTGTAATGGATTGTCTGGTACAAACTCCCTTCCTATTTTATGTCCTTCTTTCCCTGTTTTTAAATCAACAAATTTTGATGGATAAATCTTTTGAATTTTTTTTACTTTTTTTGTTAATAAATTTCCTAAATGTGTAATATATTGATATCTACTATCTGTAGCATTAGTGGTTTTATTCATACCAATAATTGCTGATTCTCTTTTTTCAGTTAAAGGCATTAAAATTCTTCTTCCTCTTGACCTACCTTTATACATTGAATAATTATTATCTTCGAATATTGGTATAATTGTATTTCCTTTTACTTTAGAAAAATATTCTATTAATTCTTTTCTATTTATATGAAGCATTATTGGATTATTAAATCCTGGATAATCTATTCCTATTAATATTTGTCTTAATTTTAATTCAAGTGAGTTCTTATTACTATAACCATCTGAAATATATCCCCAATTTGTTATTTGTCTGTTTATTTCAATGTTAGATAATAACTCATATATTCTATAGTTTTTATTTCGATATATAACTTCTATTAGGTTTCTATTTACTTGGTCTAAATAAAAATCTTCATCAAATTCATTTTCACATTGTGGAAGTTTTTCTCCAAAATAATTTTGATAACTTTCTTTAAATTTTGCATCAATATATCCTAAATTTAATACTGTATATTTTACATTTTCCTCGTCTTCATGTACTTTAACAGGCATATCTTTTATATCATCATAAGCATAATTACATATTTTCATTTTGTATAAAATATTTTTTAATTGCTCATCAGATACTTCAATCTTTTTTCTATCAAATATATTATCCCATAAATCTAATGTCTCAATCGTAAACAATGCTCTACTAATATTTTGAACTTCTTTTGTAAATCTATTTTGCCAAAAAGCATTTAATATTGTTAATTGTTCATCATTTAGTTTACTAATATAATTTTCCTCAAATATATTTTCTAGTCCTATATCTCCTGTTTCAGCTGAATTCATTTCATATTTTAATTCTGGCATTTCTAAAATTTCATAATCTTCATTTTGTTTTTGTAACATATTTTGTAATAAATCATATCTTTTTAAAAATTTTCCTACTTCTGCCAATCTTTTAATTTCATTTTCTTTACATATATTATTTACTTCATTTTTTCTAAATTTAACATAATCAGCTACAATTTCCTGTTCTGATTCTTTGTCAAAAATTATAGCATATTTATAATCCTCTTTATTTATATCACTCTTTTTTCTATTATATCTTTCTTTAACTTTTTGTATAACTTCTGGTGTTAAATGTCTTGTATTTGCTCTTACTTCTTGTAGTACTATTTTCATTTCAAATAATTCTTGTGTTTCTTCATTTCCATATAATGCTTTCGTTTCTTGTAATTTATCAAACTTTTCTAAGTCTTCATTTTTTACTAAATCATAATATTTTTTTAAGATATGTGGATTATTTTGAAAAACATTTAATATATCTTCTTCTTTTTGAAGTAATACAGTTTGTGCTATTTTTATATAACTCATAAGTTGTTCACTAAATTCTTTTCTAACATGCTCTTTTGTTTTTTCTTTATCTCCATCGAAATTTTGTTGTACCTTTTTTATATATTCAGATAATTGAGCAATTGATTTTTTTAATTTTTCTACATCATTATCTTTTGTATTATTTATAACTTTTTTTAATTGTTGCTTAAATTTTTTATCCATGATTTCACCTACATTATATTTTACTTTCTATTATTCTAATGATATAATATAAATTGTCTAAAATCAAGTTATTTTGAGATTTTTAATTTGGAGGAAATTTTATGATAGATTTACTTTCACCTGTTGGTGATTTTGAATGTTTAAAAGCTGCTGTTCAAAATGGTGCAAATAGTGTATATTTTGGTGCTAATTTATTTAGTGCTAGAGCTTTTGCTTCGAATTTTTCTTTAGATGAGCTAAAGGAAGCTATTTTATATGCTAAAACTAGAGGCGTAAAAACTAATTTAACTTTAAATACTTTAATTAAAAAAAATGAATTTGAATCTGCTTTTCAACTTGCTAAAAATGCTTATGAATTTGGAATTGATGCAATTATTGTACAAGATTTAGGTCTTGCTAAACAGTTAATTAAACATTTTCCTGACTTAGATATTCATGCAAGTACTCAAATGACAGTTCATAATTTTCAGGGTGCTTTAGAAATGCAAAAATTAGGTTTTAAAAGAATTGTTTTAGCTCGTGAGTTATCTATTTCTGAAATTGAATATATTTGTAAAAATACTGATATTGAAATTGAGTGTTTTATTCATGGAGCCTTATGTATTTCTTACTCTGGTCAATGTCTATTTTCTAGCATGATTGGTGGACGTTCTGGAAATCGTGGTAAATGTGCTCAGCCTTGTAGATTAAAATATGAATTATTGGAAAATAATAAAAAAATAGAGAATGGTCATCTTTTAAGCACTCGTGATTTATGTGGATTAGATTTTATTCCAAAATTGATTAATGCTGGAGTAAACTGTTTAAAAATTGAAGGTAGGATGAAAAATCCTGAATATGTTGCAACAGTTACTAGAATTTACAGAAAATATATAGACTTAGCTGAGAGTACTAGCCCTTATATTATTGATGAAAATGACAGAAAGACTTTATTACAAGTATTTAATCGTGGTATGTCATCTTGTGGTCATCTTTCAGATTCTCCTAATAAAGACTTAGTATTTAAAGAAAAACCTAATAATATGGGACTATTTTTAGGTAAAATCCAAAAATATCAAAAAAATAAAGGTCATATCACTTTAAAACTAAATGAGACTATTAATATTGGAGATACTATTGCTTTAGAAAAAGAAGATGGAACTTATAATGTTTCTGAGCTAATGTTAAAAGATAAAAATATAAAAGAAACATCAATTGGCCAAACAGTTACAATTGGTAGAATGAAGGGAAATATAAATTTAGGAGATAAAGTTTTTAAAATTTCTTCTAAAAACTTAAGACAACAAGCATTAGAAAGTTTTAAAAATGAAAATCGCAAAATTGCTCTAAATTGCAGTGTTACAATTAAAAAAAATCAACCTGTAAAAATTCAAGTAACTTCTGCTAACAATTTAGATATTTATAAAGATTTGAATCTTTCTTATCAATCATTAGTAATACCAGATATTGCTAAAAATAGACCTTTAGATAAAGAAACAGTATTAGCTCAAATTAGTAAGACAAATAATTCAATGTATGAATTTAAAAATATTGATATTAAATTAGATGATGGTTTATTTCTTGCTAAAATAAGTACATTAAATGAGCTAAGAAGGTGTATCTTAGAAGAAACATATCAATATGCTGTTAGCAAAATACAAAGAAAAAGTAAAAATGTTATTTATGACAATATTTCATCTAATAATACTCTACTAAATACTAAAAATCAAGAAATTTCAGTATTATTGAATATTTTACATTTTGATTTTGATTATAGTAAATTAGAAGGTTTTAATAATATTTATATACCTTTAAAATACTTTACAAATAATAAATATGAAACAATTATATCAACTTTACAGGAAAAGTTTAATTTATATATTTATATGCCAACAATTATTAAAGCTAATTATAGAAATCTATTTTATTCTAATATTGAGAGAACAATTAAAAGATATGATATAAAGGGATTTATAATATCAAATATCTCAAATTTAAAATTGCTAGAAAATGTAATTAGTGCTAATAATAAATTTAAAATAATAGCTAACTATACCTTTAATGTATTTAACGAAAATACGGTTAATGAATTAAAAAACTTAGGTATTAATCGTTTTACAATTTCTCCAGAATCTAATAAGGAAATTTTTGATAGCTTATCAGATACATCTATTTTGCAAAGTGAGGCGATTGTATATGGTAATATTCCACTTATGACTATGAATTACTGTCTATTAGGTGAAACAAACAAGTGTTATCCAAATTGCAAATCAAAATGTATGTTATTAGAAAACCGTTATTACCTAAATGACCGTTTAAATATGAAATTTAGAATTTTATTTGATAATATTCAAACAGTGTCAACTATTTATAATTGTAAAAAAACATCAATATGTAAAAATAATTATCCTATTAATTGTGCTAGAATTGATATTTTAGATGAAACAGTTGATGAAATTAATAATATTGTTGAAGTTGTTTGTTCTGGTAAAAGATTAGAGGGAAAAGACTATACTAATGGTAATTTAAATTTAGATATGTAAAAAGTGTGCCAAAGGGGACGTCCCATTTTGGCACACTTTTTAATCTACTATACTTATATTCCAAGGAGTTCTTCCTGACTGTGCATCTGAATCGATTTGACTTAAATCTGTAACATTACAATTTTTCTTTATATACGCATCACTTGGTCCATAAGCCCATGAACAGAAATATTTTGATTTTTCTGAATAGAAATTACAATTATCAAAATAAATTTTAACATCTTTAATATATGAATTTGAAACAATTCCTGCTTCATTACGATTCCCAGTATATCCTGATAAATCAAGTTTACAGTTTTTTAAATACACTTCTGTAGAAGATGCACTTATACTAATACTTGGTCCTTTAATTGTAACATTATATATATTTAAATTTTTAACTATCTCAAAATAATCTTGTCTATTTGTTATAATCGTAGCATCTGGCGTTATTCCTATTAAAGATATTTCTTCATTTAAATATTCATCTACATTTACTTCACCACTTATATATTCTATTTTTCCAACTAACAATTTTGTTGTTGCAATATACTCTTTATCATTTAATAATGTTACTTTACATTTTATTATATGTTCTCCACCTCTTAAATTATTTACATTATCTACTTGTTTATTTTCATCACTTTCGTCTATAAATACTATTGATTTGATTTTATCTTTATATTCTTCATTTATATTAAAATAGTTTTGTAATAAATAATCTTCTCGTATATTAACAGTGTCTTCTTTATTTTTTGCAGTGACAACTTTTTTTGTATTTCCATATAAATCTATTTCACTTTCATAACTTTCTAATACAGTATTTTCTGCATTTTGTGCATTTATATGTTCATTTTTTGCTTGACCTATCTTTCCAAACAACCCATTTTCTGTTAATTGTGATATTGCTATTCCTGCTAATATTAAAAGTATTATTATTGTTATAACTAACGCTATTAATGTTATTCCCTTATTTTTTAGATTATTTGTAGTGTTTATTTGCTTACTACTTAACTCAATCACTAAATCTATATTATCATCTTTTGCTACTTTGTTTTTTCTGATTTCCCCACATTTTTTGCATTTAAATATTATAACATAACCTTTTTTACCATTAATTTCTAATCCAACTGGTTCTAAATCTCCATGACATTTTTCTTGTCTATCTCCTGGATTTATATCAACATGTTTAGAATGTAAACAATATGGACAATGATTTCTACAAGAATATCCCAATTTAGGTACTAATTTTCCACAATGTTCACATTTAAACTGTTCATCTATTTCTGTAAATTTACTACTTTCCATTATATTTTCTCCTTTTAATGTAAGTCAAATGTACCTCCACCTAAAAACTCTTTTATTAATGAGTTATTTGGTACATATTCTTTTGGAATTTCTATAAAATATTTTAATATATCTATTAATCTTTGTGCTTCTGCGTATTTTTTATCTTCTCTCGTAATTTCTTGTAGTAATGGCATTGCAATCGGTTTTAATGCATTTAATTCATAAATAAGTGATGTGTTAAATATTTTATCAGCTTCTTCTTGGAAAGGAAATATGTTTTTCTCTTCCCCTTCTGTTACTTTATGCCATGTATTTAAAGTATGAATTGCTGAGTATCCTCTAAATTGATGGTCTCTTACAATTCTTCTTATTAGTCTAGTATCAGTTGTTGAAATTCTATTATACCTGTCCATATTTAATACTGTTAATGCACTAATGTATATTTTGTATTTTTGTTCTTTTGCAATTTGATTTGTTAATTTATCATTTAAACAATGTATACCTTCTATAACTAATACTTCGTCTTCTTCTAGTTTCATTTTCTTTCCATTATATTTTTTTGTTCCTACTGTAAAATCAAATTCTGGCATTTCTATTTCTTCACCATTTAATAATTTAACAAGATGATTATTAAATAATGTTAAGTCAACTGCTTCAATGGATTCAAAATCATATTCTCCATTTGCGTCTCTAGGTGTATCTTGCCTTTCTACAAAATAATTATCTACTGATATTGTAACTGGTTTTAATCCATTTAGTCTTAACTGAATTCCTAATCTTTGCGCAAATGTTGTTTTTCCTGATGATGAAGGACCTGCTATTAGTATCATTTTAACATTTTTCCTTTTAGCAATATCATCTGCTATATTTGCAATTTTCTTTTCATGCAAAGCTTCTGCAAGCATTATAACATCTTTTATTCTATTTTCTTGTATTGTTTTATTTAATTTATAAACAGTTATTATATCTAAAACTGAATGTATTTTCTCAAATTCATCTATTGCCCATGCTAATTTTTTTGTATCTTTAAATTCATGTATTTCATTTGGATGTTTAGAACTAGGATATCTAATTAAGAAACCTTCTCCATATTTTACTATTTCAAATAATGATATCATTCCTGTTCTAGGGGCTATTACCCCATAACAATAATTGTAATAGTTTTCACAATAATACATATAGATTTGCTTATTTTCTTTAAAATCAAATTGTAACCTACCTTTTGATGCATTAGTTTTTTCATAAAATTCTTCTGCTTCTTTTCTTGTCATAACTACTTTTTTGATTTTTAAATCTTTATCTATAATTTCTTGAATTTTACTGCTTAAACTTTTTATAAACTCTTTTGTTATTTTTACATTGTCACATCTACAAAACATTGCATTTCCTAATTGATATTCTACCATTAATTTTTCTTTTTGATAAAGACTTTCAAATGCTTTTCCCATTATAAATACTAAAGTTCTTACATACACTTTCATTCCTTCTTTTGATGAAGTATCTATTAATTCTATTTTTGCATCTTCTGTTATTTCTGTATCTAAGTTTCTATATTCATTATTATATGTACATTCTATAACTTGATATTTATTATTTTCTATTTCTTCTTCTAATGCTTTGCTTACTGTTTCTCCATATTCTACTTTTTTATTTTTTCCTTGAAAATTGATATTCATAATTTTCCTCCTCTTTTGTTTTTACTATATTATTTTATATCAATTAACATTATAAGTCAAATGTCCCAAAAGGGACGTTTACCTTTGGGACATTATATTTCTTTTCCATATTTATGTATTGTCAATATTGATATTTTTAAATTTCAGTTATATTTACTATTTTTTTTGGATATAATTTTACAAGAATAGGAGTGATATTTATGGATTTACAAAGAGTTCATTCAATTTTAAATAATAAAGAAAAATGTGATGTTTTTTATGGAGATAGACCTGTTTGGATTCAAGGTATTGACGATATAAGTGATGTTGCTAAAGTTGGGTTTATTGATAATTTTGAGGAAAGAGATGTTTATATAGAGGATTTATATGAAAAAAATTTATATCAATAAAATGGAGAAAGACCAGTAAAGTAAAAATCACTTTTCTGGTCTTTTTGGCATTAGCTGTGCTTGTTGTAAACAATGCGCTCTACTTCCCACATTATAGTAAAAAGTGGGATACATCTTGAGATTTGTTGCTCATTTAAATTTTAGATTGTGTAATCACGTAATATGTTTCTTATCTTTTCGACTTTATCTAAAGAAACACTATACGTTTTAGGCGGGATAAATTCCTCTCCACTACACTTTCCATAATTCCACTAAAATTCGACTTTTTTTGTTATCCAATCTTCTAATTCATCAATTTTAATTCTTATTTGTTCCATAGTATCCCTATCTCTTACAGTAACAGTTTCATCTTCAATAGTATCAAAATCAACTGTTACACAGTATGGAGTACCTATTTCATCTTCTCTTCTATAACGTTTTCCAATTGACCCTGCTTCATCATAATCACACATAAATTTTTTAGATAATTTTGAATAAACTTCTTGTGCTTTTTCTGATAATTTTTTAGATAATGGAAGAACTGCAACCTTAAATGGTGCTAAAGCTGGATGTAAATGTAATACTGTTCTTACATCTCCTTCTGCTATTTCTTCTTCATCATAGCTATTGCATAAAAACGCTAAAACAACTCTATCAGCTCCAAGTGATGGTTCAATTACATAAGGTACGTATTTTTCATTTGTCTCTGGATCTTGATATGATAAATCTTGTTTTGAGTGGTTTATATGTTGTGTTAAATCATAATCTGTTCTATCTGCAATTCCCCATAATTCTCCCCATCCAAATGGAAATTCAAATTCAATATCAGTAGTTGCTTTACTATAAAATACAAGTTCTTCTGGTGAGTGGTCTCTTAAACGAATATTTTCTTTTTTCATACCTAAGTTTAATAACCAGTTTTCACAATAATCTTTCCAGTATTTATGCCATTTTAAATCTGTTCCTGGCTTACAGAAAAATTCAAGTTCCATTTGTTCAAATTCTCTTGTTCTAAATGTAAAGTTTCCAGGTGTGATTTCATTTCTAAACGCTTTACCAATTTGAGCTATACCCATTGGCATCTTCTTTCTTGATGTTCTTAATACATTTTTAAAGTCAACAAATATTCCTTGTGCAGTTTCTGGTCTTAAGTATACAGTTGATGTAGTATCTTCTGTTACACCTTGAAATGTTTTGAACATTAAGTTAAATTTTCTTATATCAGTAAAGTTTGTTTTTCCACATGATGGACATGGAATTTTATTAATTGTTATAAAATTTATTAATTCTTCATCTGACATCCCATCAGCAATCATATCTTTTCCATTTTCATGAGCCCATTCTTCAATTAATTTATCTGCTCTATGTCTTGTTTTACATTCTTTACAATCTATTAATGGGTCTGAAAAACCACCTATATGTCCTGATGCAACCCATGTTTCTGGATTCATTAAAATTGCTGCATCTAAACCTACTATGTTAGATTGTTCTTGTATAAACTTCTTTCTCCATGCAGATTTTACATTATTTTTCAACTCATTTCCTAGTGGGCCATAGTCCCAAGTATTTGCTAATCCTCCATAAATTTCTGAACCTGGATAAATAAATCCTCTATTTTTGCATAGTGCAACTAATGTGTCCATTGATTTTAACATAAAAACTCCTCCTATTTTGTGCCAAAAAGGGACGTCCCTTTTGGCACATTTTTGTATAATATAAAAAACTGTTTTTTCACACCTTCAAAAACAGTTTCACTTTCTTTATTATAATGGCAGGGGTAGAAGGACTCGAACCCTCACAGGCGGTTTTGGAGACCGATGTGCTACCATTGACACTATACCCCTATATAAAGTGTGTTATTTAGTCTTTAAATATATTAACACACTTTTTTTTATTTGACAAGTAATTCTATTACTTTTTTTAGATGTATTTTTATTTTCTTATTTGAATGCCAGTTTTTGCTAGTTCTTCAATTATTTTGTTCATAATCTCATTGATTTCATCATCACTTAACGTTCTGTCATTTGCACCAAATGTCAATGAATAAGCTATACTTCTCTTATTTTTATCAATATTATTTCCTTCATACACATCAAATACATTTATATCTAGTAACAATTTACCAGCTTTCTTTTTAATTAACATCTCTACTTCTTTAGATGTTACATCTTTATTAACTAAAAGTGCCAAATCCTTTTTAACAGTTGGGAATTTAGAAATTTCTTTAAATTTCATTTTTCCTACTCTTTTTTCTAGTAATTTGTCTAAGTTAATTTCCATTACATATACTGACTCTTTTTCTATTGTTGGATGTATTTTTCCTATAATTCCTACAACGTCATTATTTACTGATATTTCTGCTGTTTGACCTGGATGAAATTCTGCTGGAATTTGTTTTGGAACTACAAAGCTGTATCTGTTCTCATATCCTAAGTAATCTAGTAATTCTTCTGTAACTCCTTTTATATCATAAAAGTCCACATTTTTACTATTGTCTATTCCATTATAATATTCACCAGTCATTAAAATGCATATTTTTTGATTTTCACCATAATTTTCTTGCTTTTTCCAGAAGCCTTTTCCTATTTCAAAAAGACAAACATCTTTATTTTCTCTTGCTTTATTATACTCATAAATTTTATATAGTGAAGGTATCATACTATATCTTAAAGTATTTCTTTCTTCTGTAATTGGGTCTAACAATTTTACTTCTTCAAATTCATCTATTGTAAATTTATGCACATCTTTATCATTTATTAATATATATGATAATGTTTCACTTAATCCTAAATTACTTAGCTTAGCCCTTATTTTTCTAGTTGTTTTATCTAAGCTACCCATTTTCATTGGAACTACTGGCAATTTTCCTTGAATATTATCAACACCATATATTCTTCCAACTTCTTCTACTAAATCTTCTTTTATTGATATATCTATTCTTCTTGTTGGAACTATTACTATTGCTGATGTTCCTTTATCTTGTGTTTCAAATGCTAATTTTCTAAATACTTCTAATATATCTTCTTTAGAAATACTAGTTCCTAACACATCATTTATAAATTGATATTCTATTTCAATTACTCTTTCTTTATTTTCTGTTGTATCATATTTTACAATTCCTGTTTGAATTTGAGCATCTGCATATTTTTCAAGTAAAGTACAAGCTCTTTCCATAGCCATATATGTTCTTGCTGGGTCTAGTCCTTTTTCAAATCTATTACTTGCTTCACTTCTTAGTATTTTATTTGATGTTTTTCTTACTTTTACTGAATCAAATATTGCTGATTCGATTATGATATTTTTTGTTGTTTCTTCAACTTCAGTATCTAGTCCACCCATAACTCCTGCTAGACCAATTGATTTATTTCCATCTGTTATAACAATATCTTCTGATGATAATGTTCTTTCTATATTATCTAATGTTGTTAATTTTTCATCTTGTTTAGCCATTCTAACAACTATTTTATTTCCTAAATTATCTGCATCATAAAAATGTAGTGGTTGCCCAAGTTCTAACATAACATAATTACTAATATCAACAACATTATTGATTGGTCTAATTCCTGATGCTATTAATCTATTTTTAATAAATTCTGGACTTTCTTTTATAGTCACATTTTTTGCCTTTTTTGCTAAAAATAATTTACAATTTTCTGTTTCAATTCCTACTGAAAATTCTTTGTTTATATCTTCTCCATTTTCTTTATATGAAACTTCTACTGGTTTTACTTTTTTATCATAAATTGCACCTAATTCGAATGCCATACCTAATATACTTAATAAATCTCCTCTATTAGCTGTCAATTCAAAATCAACAACACTATCATCTAATTTCATATACTTAATTGGGTCTTCTCCTATTGGTGCTTCTTCTGGCAATTCATGAATTCCATTTTTATCTGCTTCTGATAAAAACTTTTTGTCTATTCCTATTTCATATAAAGCACATAACATTCCATTTGATTCTTGACCTCTAATCATTCCTTTTTTTATTTTAAAATCTCCTGGCAATTCTGCACCAACTTGTGCAACAATTACTTTAATTCCTTTTCTAGCATTTGGTGCACCACATACAATATCTAAAACTTCACTTCCAATATCAACTTTGCATAGATGTAAATGGTCTGAATCTGGGTGCATTTCACATTCTTTTACTTCTCCTATTACTAATTTAGTTGCATTTATTAATTTTTCTGCTGAGTCATATTCATTTCCAGCTTTTGTCATAGCTTCTGCTATTTCTTCTACTGATATTTTTTCATCTAAATCTATATAGTCTTTTACAAAATTTAAACTTAATTTCATTTTCTTTCTCTCCTTTACTATTCCTCAATTTTCAAAAGAAACGAGTATTGCTAGGCAATTTTCATTAAAAAAGCGGAAATGTACGTGTGTACTTTGAGCATTTTTTAATGAAAATTAACGAAGCAAGACGAAGTTTATTTTGGAAATTACTCTTCATCCTTTCTATCAAATTGACTAAGAAATCTAACATCATTAGCATACAAATATCTCATATCTGTAATTCCATATCTAAACATTGCAAGTCTATCAATTCCTGTGCCAAATGCGAATCCGCCATATTGCTCTGGGTCATATCCATTCATTTTTAGAACGTTTGGATGTACAATTCCTGCTCCTAAAACTTCAATCCATCCTGTTTGTTTACATAGATTACATCCTTTTCCTCCACATTTAAAGCAAGTTACATCTACTTCATAAGATGGCTCTGTAAATGGAAAATAGCTTGGTCTAAATCTTAAATCTAAATTTGCTCCTATTATTTTTCTAGCAAATACTTCTAATGTTCCTTTTAAATCTGCTAATGATACATTTCTTTCTTTTTTATCTATTACTAGACCTTCTATTTGATTAAATTGATGTGAATGTGTTGCGTCATCTTCTCTTCTATATGTTTTTCCTGCTGTTATCATCCTTATTGGAGTTTTTTCAGTGTTTGCTATCATTGTTCTTGCTTGAACTGCTGATGTTTGTGTTCTTAATAAATATTCGTCTGTGATGTAAAAACTGTCTTGCATATCTCTTGCTGGATGACCTTTTGGAAGATTTAGTCTTTCAAAACAATATTCATCATTTTCTAATTCTGGTCCAGTTAATACATCATATCCCATTGATACAAATAAATCTTCTATATCTTCAATAATTCTGTTTACTGGGTGTAAACTTCCTCTTTTTATTTTTGTACTTGGAAGTGTAATATCTATTTTTTCTTTTTCTAATTGCTTATTTAGCTCTTTTTCTTGAAATTTAAGTTCTTTTTCTTGAATCAAAGACTCTATAATATCTTTTATTTCGTTTACTAGTCCTCCAATAATTGGTCTTTCTTCTGATGATAGTGCTCCCATACCTCTTAGAAGTGCTGTTAATTCTCCTTTTTTTCCTAAATATTTTACTCTGATATCTTCTAAGCTTTTTAAATTTTCTGCTTTCTTAATTTCATTAACTGAAATTTCTTTAATTTTTAAAATTTGCTCTTTCATGATTTCCTCCTTAATATTAAAATCCATTTCTTCCTATAAATATAGGACGAAATGGATTGTTATTCGTGGTACCACCTAATTTTATTAACTAATTATTTGTTAACCTCATTATAGTTTTAACGGTTCAACCGCCTCTTTCTACTTTAAATATTGTTTAGAATATTTATTTAAAAAGAAGTCCAAAAAAGTGAAATTTCTAGTATATGTTATTTAAATATCTCTCAGCTTTAGATATTTTCTCTGTAAATATTTTGTATACTATACTTTGCTTTTTTATAGGATTTTTTATTTTTCATGTTTATTATATTATCATATCTTATTATTCTTGTCAAGGGAGTAAAATCGCCTTTTGTAATTAATTTTTTTAATGTCCCAAAGGTAAACGTCCCTTTTGGGACAAAAATGGGCTGTAAAAAAAGTCCATTAGAAAAGATTACTAAGAAAAGGTTTAGAAAATGTAATATTAGAATTTACATTAATAGCATGTGGATTTAATTTATATAAATATAATAATAAAATTAGCAGAATAAAAAAGTGTGCTTAAAATTATTTGCAAAGCATATTTTACATAATACAGATATGATTACAATCTGATTTTGTCGTGTTTAAAATTTATTATTTATATAAAATAATTTAATAAAAAGATATAAAATTGTAAAAAATGAGATTCAAGTTAAAATTATAACTCAAATCTCATTTTTCTAATGAACTTTTTTTACAGCCCCTTTGCCTTTTATGTGATTATTCTTTGTTATTCTCCTGGTGCCATATATGCATCTATTGCTGTTTTAGCATCTGCTATAATTGTAGTAAATACTGTTGTAGATTGTTCATCATTTTCATGTTCTGCTTTATATGCTAAATATTGTGCATAAGTTTTTGCATTTACATCACTTTTAAATATATTTGCTAATCCTTCTACTGCTGTTTTTACTGCTACTTCTGCACTTTCTGTTTTTGTAGTTACATATTGTGTTATTTCTGTTATAGCATTACCTTTTGCTGTTTCATAAGTATCTATTTCTAGTTTTTCTGCATCTGTATCTGTTTTTAGTTGAGTTGTAATAGCAGTAATTTTTTCTGCTGTATCTGTTTCTTGAGCTTTTATTTCACTAATTGCTGAATTTACTATAGTTGTATATTCTGTATAGTTTACATATTTGCTAACATTTTGTGCTTCAAGATAAGTATTTTTCAATCCGTTTATTGTTGTTACTTTTGTATTTAATAATGAATAATTATTTCTAACATAATTTTTAATTTCTGCATCTAATTCATTTATTCTTGCTACATTTTTCTCACTAGCAGCTTCTTCTACTGCTGTTTTATATAATGATAAATCATTGATTAATGTTGTATATCCTAATTCAACAGCCATATCGTTGTAATTCTTAATTGTTGCTAATGCTTGTTCTTTTGCTTCTGTTAATTCATTTGTTGGAGTACCTAGAATTGCTTGTATTTCTCTTTTAGCTGTGTTCAATATAGTTGTTACTCCTGGTGTTGGGTCTGTTCCTTCATTTTTTATATCATTTATAGAAGTACATGCATAAATATCACTTATTGCTTTTTTTGCTTTTGCAACTACTTCTGTGTTTGCATTACTTAAATATGCTTTTAATTCTCTAACTGCATTTTGTTTTGCATTTACTAATGCTGTTTCTTCTGCTTTTTCTTCTACTGTATTTTCAACATTTTCTCTTGCATTTTCTAAAATAGATGTTACTCCTAGTGTTGGGTCTGCTCCTTCATTTTCAATATCTTCTACAGTTGTTGCATTAATTATATTTGTTTTTGCTGTTGAAATTATTGTAGAAACTCCGTCAATTTCACCATATAATTCTTTTAAATCTGCTAATTCAATTATTGCATCTGCTTTTGCTATTGCTAATGCACAAGTTGTATTAATTTCAGTAGCATCATCTAGGCTTTCTATTTCTGATATAGCTGTATTAGCTAATCTTGAAACATCTTCATTTTCTGATTCTACATAGTCTGCTAAAGCTTTGTTTGCTGTTTCTTTTGCTTTTGTAACTCTATTTGCATCTGCCTCTGATTCTATATTAGGATAATGTAATCCTATATAATCTTCAAACATCTTCATAGCAGTTGTAATTCCATTTGTATTTTTAGTAGGTTTTGTGGCTTCTATATTTGCCTTTGTATTTTTTACTAAACTTCTTAATTCTTCTACTTCACTTGCTGTTAAGTCTAATCCTTCTGTACTATTTAAAATTTCATTGTATTTATTTAATTCGTCAATTGCATTATTGTAATTAGTTGTATATGCTCTTTGTAATCTTTGTTCTTCTGCCTCAGCATCTTCTTTCATACCACTTAAAGTTGTTAGATTTGTTGTTAAATCTCCTAATTCCTTTTCTAATGTTGTTGAATTTTCTTCTGGATTTGTTAATTTTGCTATGAATCCTTCTGCTGCTTCTTTTACATCAGTATATCCACACATCACATATTCATTATATTTATTGATTGCTTCTTGTTTTTGTGCTTCTAAAGCTATATCAGCTTTTTTATCTACTACTGTACTATAATATGTATTCATATAATTTCTAAATGTATACATAATTGTACCTTCTGTACCATCAATTTTTGTAGACAATGTTTCAGCATCAATTTGTTCTCTTACTTTTTTAATTTGATTATTAATTATTGCTTTGCTTGCACTTGTTATATTGTTACTTGCTTTTACAGCATCTTCATATAATTTTAGTTCTTTTTCAGCAATTATTTGTGCTGCTTTTAAAGTATTTGCATTATTTGTTACAGTAGTTACTAAATTTGCTAAAGTTTCATCTGTAATATTTACTCCATTTATCTTTCCTGTATTTATTTGTTCAATAGCTGTATTAATAGCATTAGTTGTACCTTTATTAGCACCATCTAGTAATTCTGTTAAATCATTTATAGCCATTTCTTTTAATACACTTAATCTATAATCTGAATAATTTTTTAATAAATTCTCCATATTCGTAAAAGCTGTATTAACATCATCTGCTGTTTGAGCAACTTCTATTTTATTTTCTGCTTTTTCAATTACTTGTGATATTACATTTTTTGTACTATCTAATAAGTCTGCTGTTTGTAATTTTTCTTTATATATTTTGATTTCTTTAGCAACTTTTTCTTTTTCTGCAGCAGCTTCTGTTGCAACTTTAACTGCTAACTCTTCTGCATTTGGATAAGCTGATATTATTTCATCAACTATTTTATCAAATTTTTCTGTTACTTCTTCTATTTTTTCTGCTTCTAAAATAGCTGTTTTAGCTGTTTCAATTTTTGCAGAAATTGCATTATATTTAGTTTCAGTGCTTGGTTCATCCTCATCAACTGTTGTTCCTAAAGCTACTAAATATTTATTTAATTCTGAAATGCATTCTTCTTTTTGTAATTTTAGTTGTTCACCTTCATCTGGTTCTTGTGTTTTACTTTGAATTAAAACTATTTCTATAGCTTCTATTCTTAGAGATTGTCCTGTTGTTCCTGCATAATTTATTGTTAAGTCTTGTGAATTATCAGCAGTAACCCAGTTCATCCATCCTATATTTTCAACATGTGCTCTATATTTTAGTTGATATCCATATTCATCTAATCCTTCTACAGAAATTTTTATTGCTTCTGCTCTTAGACCTTCTCCTGTTGTTCCTGCTAATTGTCCAGATGTCTTCCATCCTGTCCATCCTTTATTTTGTGAATGAACATTATATTTTACATTTACATTTTCTGGTCCTCTAAAATTAATTACAAAACCTTCTGCTCTTAAACTTTGTCCTGTTGTTCCTGCTAATATAGCATTTATTTCTGAATCACTTGCTTGTACTGTACTCATCCATCCTCTATTTTGAACGTGAGCACTGTAAGTTAGTCCTAGTTCTTCATCAATTGCGGCTTTTGAAATATTTCTAGGAAATATTGTCATTGTTGTAGCTAATGTAGCAGCAATTATTAGACTATTTTTCATTATTTTCTTTTTTTCCATTTTTTTCACCTTTCCTTATTAATTTTATATCCATAGTGTAGTTCAAGTAAATAAAAAATCTATGCCCCCTTTCCTGTTTATTTACGCTATGCTAATAAAACCACATTATGTTTTCGTACATAATATATTATGTATAAAATATTATCACTTTTTTTTTGTTTTGACAAGGTTTTTGTAAAATTTTTTTATATTTGTTAACAAAAAACATAAAAAAACACTAGATTTTCTAACTTTCTAGCGTTTTTTATATTTTATTTTTTATATTGGACTATAATTTTTAGTTACTTTATATTTTCCATAAACTTTAGAATCTCCATTATAAGTTTGGTATCCTTTATAAGTATTTTTATTTTTTCTTATTTTCTTTAACATTTTATCTGGAATAACAGATATTTCATTTTTAGGAAATATTAATTCTGCTATATATATACCATGGTCATTTAAAAATATATTTACTTCCACTTTTTCATTTGGAAATTCTAATTTTTCTTGTTCCATAATTTGTAATACTTCGATTTGATTATACTTTTTTGAATCAAAATAATATTCTATACATTTTTTTCTTTTTATCATATATATCTACATCCTTTAAATTTAATATTTATTAAATTCTATTTTTCAACTATTTGTATTTCTATTCCTTCTAGTCTTTTTGATTGACCTGTTGTTCCAGCTTCTTCACCTTCTGATATCCAATTAGTCCATCCTACATCTTGTATATGTACTCTATATTGAACTGTATATTTTGCTGAATTTTCTAATTTTATTCTAATAGATTCTAGTCTTTTAGATTCTCCCAATGTACCAGCCATTTCTCCATCTTTTACCCAGTCCATCCAGCCTTTGTCTTGAGCATGTACTTGATATGTTATATTTACATTTTCTTCATCTATATTTCCTAATTTAATTTTAATAGCTTCTAATCTTTTTGATTGTCCTGATGTTCCTGACATCTCTCCATCACATCTTGAAAAGTCTTTTTCCCATCCAACATCTTGAATATGTGTACTATAAAGTACCATTTCTTTTGATTCTTTTATTCTTATTTCAATTGCTTCTATTCTTTTAGACTCTCCAGATGTACCAGCCATCTCTCCATTTTTTACCCAGTCCATCCATCCTTTATCTTGTACATGAACTCTATATTCTACTTTATATCCTTCTACATTTTCAAGTTTAATTCTTATAGCCTCAACTCTTTTAGCTTCACCTGATGTTCCTGCTATCTCTCCATTTTTTACCCAGTTCATCCATCCTTTATCTTGCACATGTACTTGATATTTAATATCAGCATTTTCAAATTTACTATTAAAACTCGTTAAATTTATTTTGATTGCTTCTACTCTTTTTGACTGACCTGATGTTCCTGATGTTTCTCCATTTTCACAATAAAATTTACTATTCCAGCCATAATCTTGTACGTGAGTACTATATGTTAACTTAATTATATCTGATGAACTACTATATCTTCTGTTTAGATAATCTATTCTTGCTTCTACCCAATTACTTAAATATTTTACTTCTTCTGCATAAGTATTTTTATAATTGTGAGCATACATACCAAATAAAGATGTTTTACCTAATATATCATTTTTAATAAAATTCATATTTGCTGATTTACTTACTTCAGATTTAATTTTTGATATATCTTTACTTGTAGAGGCTAAAGCTGTTTTTACTAAACTTTGATAAGTTTGTAATACTTGTTGTCTAAATTCTTTAATTTCAAACAATTTTGTATACCAATCATTAGAAGTACTACCCATATATTTTTCTATGTTAGTAACATAGTCTACTGTTGGGTCTCCACCTAGAAATCTAGCTGTATAATTTCCTAATGCAGAATCATAATCCCATATTGGTCCCATATGTATAACATCATTATCTCCATCTTTATACATGTAAACACTAGATCTACATCCATCTGGGTCTTCTGTAAATTCTTGCACAAAATAGTATTTTACAAATGATTCTACATCTATCATTTTGCTTATTCTTTCCCAAGATTTATTATCTGAATATAATAGGCTTTCAAATTCATTTACATATTTTTCAAATTTATATAATGATTCCATAGATTTAGAATTTGCTGTTCCTACATCATCTGCTTTAGAGTCTTTAAGTGCAAATACAGTTTTAGTTTCCTTGCTTATAATATAAGGGTCATCCCCATAATTTGTATTATCTAGTTCTATTAAAACACCATTTTCATCCTTTAAATTAACTCTATCTTTTCCTACTTCTACTTTATGGCAGGCCATATAATTTCCAATATACTCACCATCTACCCATAAATCTACATATTGTGATTTTATTGAATATGGTAGTCCTAGTTTCTCAGCAAAATCATAAGCTACTTGATTTCTCATTAATGATGCATCTGCATGATTTGCTAGTAATACCCATTTTTTTGCACTACCATTTCCAAAAAGATTTACTTTTCTATCAAATTTAATTTGATATGCTTTTTTATCTAGTCTCCAAGTAAAGTTGCCTCTACCTTTCATTTCTACATTTTGATAAGTTCCATTACTTACACTATCATTAGCTCCTGCAATATTAACAGTATTTCCAGGATATTTTATAGACTTACTTCCTTGATTTATTTCATTTAATGTAACTCCATTTAAAGATATTGTTATACTTGGTAAATTTGATTGCATTACTTTTACTATATAATTTATATCATTTGCAGTAATTTCTATTGTATCTTTTATAGAGAAGTTGTTATTAATTACTTTAGATATAGAATTTATTGTTCCATTAGATACATTTGTTACATTACCTGTGTAATTAATATTTAAATTACTAATATCTACACCTTGTGGAACAAATAAATAATATATATTATCTTTATAGTAGGTATTTATTTGGTAACCAGATATATCTATCTTTACAGAAAATTCTTCATTATCTATACTTGTCTCTTCAATTCCATATTCTTCATCTTCAATTACATTTTCTTCTTGCAATTCTTCATCTATAACTTCTTCTTCATCTATTTCTTTAGTTTCTTGATTATCTTCTGGTTCATTTACTTCTTCTGGTTCTTCATCATCTATTGGGTCTTTAACCTCTTGTTCTTCTTTTTTTTCATTTTCTAGACTTTCATTATCCTCTAATATTCCATATACTGTTGTAGTAAATATATTTCCTAATAGAATAATTATACTTATAATTGCTAATACTTTATTAGTTATATTTTTCATTAGAAACTCCCTTTTTACTTAAATTTTCCTAATTATAGTATACAGAAAATTTTATACTTTGTCAAAATTATTTTTTAAAATAATTGACAAAATCTTATCTTAGAGATATTATTGAAAATATTAAAAAAATTATAAAGGAGGTCTTTTTTTATGTTAAAAACCAAGACAAAAATTTTGGCAATTTTTCTAATTATTGTTTTACTTTTTTCTACTATTGTTTTAGCTGATAATGAAGCAAGTGAAAATGAAATTATGCCAATTTCAGAAGAAAATTATGAAAGTCAAATTACTAGCGGGGATGAGCCTGATAACACTGTTTCTCAGCCTTCAAATGATTCTCATAAAAAAAATGATGTTTATATTTTAGAGGACAATGTTACAATTGATTATAATGTAGATGGAAATGTATTTGTTTGTGCAGACACTGTAACATTAAATTCGCAAATTGGTGGAGATGCATTTATCTGTGCAAAAACTTTAATAGTTGATGAGAAAGCTTACATTTTTAATAATTTATTTGCTGTAGCAGAATCTATTGAAGTTAAAGGAATTTCTTATGACGTTTATGCATCAGCTAAAACTTTTACAATTTCAAATGGTCATATTTATCGTGATATAAAATTAGTAGCAGATACATTTAATGTTAATGGTGTAGTTGGAAGAGATGCTTCTATAACAGTTAATAATATAAATTTTAATACAACTGAAAATTCAAATGGTGTTATTCATGGTAATTTAGATTATTATTCAGATTCAGAACTTTCTATACCTGAAAATTTTGTAAATGGAAAAATCAATCATCATGTTTTAAAAGGTTCTTCAATAGTTGATTATGTTATAAGTTTAATCGCATTTGTAGTATTTGTAATAGCTTTATGGTTAATTTGTTTATGGATTGCACCTAAATTTTTGAATAATACAAATAATTACTTATGTTTAAAAAGTATAGGAATAGGATTACTTGCTTTTATAGCAATTCCAGTTGTTTGCTTAGCTTTACTTTTATTAATATTAACTTCTGGTGTATCATTATTCTTATTAACAATATACATTTTAAGCCTTATCGCTTCAAAAGCTTTATTTACAATTATGGCTAATAATTACATTTGTACAAAACTAAATATTAATAAAAATATAGCAAAATTCGGAATGTTAATTTTATCATCTCTAGTTATATGGGCAATTACACAAATACCTTATGTTGGTTTCCCTATATCTATTATAATTACTATTTTTGGATTAGGAGTTTTAGTGTCTTCTATTTTGTGTAAATCAAAATCAGAATAATAAAAAAGGGATTTTGAGACCTGGTCTCTAAATCCCTCTTTTTATTTTCTTAATTCATCAATAATTTCTTTATAATCTTTGGCAATTAAAACTGCTGTTCCAGAAACTAACATATTAGCTCCAGCTTTTTTTACATCTTCTGCTGTTTTTAAGTTGATACCTCCATCAACTTCAATATCAATATCAATTTTATTTTCAGTTATATAATGTTTCAATTTAGAAACTTTCTTAACCATATCTGTTAATAGTGTTTGTCCGCCTTTTCCAGGTTCTACTGTCATTATTAAACATACATGAATATATGGCAAAAATTCATATATTTCTTCTATATTTGTTTCAGGTTTTATACTTAAACCTACTCTTGCATGATTTTCTTTTATTTTATTAATATACTTCATTACTTCTTCTTTATCTTCACAAGCTTCATAATGAAATGTAATAATATTAGGTTCATAAGATAAAAAATCCTCAATCGCCTCTTCTATATTCTTTACCATCAAATGAACATCTAATGGCAAATTTGAAATTCTTTTTACATAAGAAGAATAATCTAACATTCTTTGATAAGTATTTTTTTCTACAAACTTTCCATCCATTACATCTATATGAAAATAATCAGTTTTAGCTTTTTCTAGTCTAAAAAAAGTTTTTGACTCTTCTCCTTTTTTTACTGAAAGAATTGATGTTGAAACTTCTATCATTTTTTCCTCCTTCTAATACTTATATTTATCCTTTTCTTTTAATTCTTCATAGATTTTACAAAATCTTTGGTATCTTGCTTCATCTATTTTTCCATTTTTTACTGCTTCTTTTATTCCACATTTTTCTTCTTTTATATGAGTACATCCTACGAATTCACACTTTTCTATTTCTTCTCTGAATTCTATAAAATATTTTTCTAAGTTTTTATATTCTATTTCTGAGATATCAAATGTTGAAAAACCTGGAGTGTCTGCTATATATGTATCTTTGTCAATTTCATATAATTTTATTGACGTTGTTGTATTTTTTCCTTTTTTGTTTCTTTGACTAATTTCTCCTTCTTGTGTCATACTATTTTGAAAAATTGAATTGATTAGTGTTGATTTTCCTACTCCTGAATTTCCAGAAAATGCGTTTATATTACCTTTTAAATCTTCTTTAAGTTTTTTTATTCCCTCATTTTGTTTAGCTATCGTTTTTATTACTTTATATCCTATTTTTTTATAAATTTCTTCTATTTCTTTTAGTTCTTCTTTTTTATCTAAGTCTATTTTATTTAAAACTATTATTGGCTTTATGCCTAAATATTCTGCAAATGCTAATTGTTTATCTAGTAATAATAGGTCTGGCTTTGGATTTTTACTAGATACTACTAAAATTATTTGTGTAATATTACTTATCTTTGGTCTTTTTACATAAGTTGTTCTTGGCATAATTTCATTTATTACTGCTTTTTTGTTTTCTTCGTCTAGTATTTCTATTTCTACTTTATCCCCTACTACTGGCGTTATTTCTTCTTTTTTTAATTTACCTCTTGCATTTGCTTCATAGGTTTTATTATTGCTTTTTATTCTATATAAATTTGCAATGTTTTCGGTTATTAATCCTTGCATATTTCCTCCAATTTTAGATACTTTAGTTTTGTATTTTTGTACTATTATTATATAATTCATCTGGACATATATCTGCTCCGTTATCCCATTCTATTGAAAGACCTGATATTTTTACTTTATTAAATTTATCATCTTCTTTTAATTTTTTAAAAATTTCGAATTTAAAATATGGTTTTACATCAAATATCCTTTTTTCATTATTATTAAATAATAATTCTAATTTATAATTTTTTAAAACTTTTACATCTATAGCTTTTGGTACCATATTATCACTCCAATCCTTTTATTTTTATTACTTCTCCATCATTGTTTAAAGCATACCATGCCGCACGTAATTCGTCTTTATGTAGTTCTATCCAAGCATCTACCAATTTATTTTGTTTTTTTGGTAAATTTCCACTTAGTACTTTTCCTTCTATTGTTATTGACATTTCATATTCATTATACTTTACATGTATATGTGGCTCATTATGATGTCCACCTATTTCTCTATACATATATATTAATATCCCATAAAATTGTGATATAACTGGCATATTACCTCCTTTATTATAACATTACTTAATTTATTTTTCAATTATTTTGGATTTTAAAGATTATAAAACTTTGAATTAAATTTTTTTGAATAATAGATAAAAACTATAGATGCTTATTTATATTATCATTTGATATTACTTTTGTCAACTATAAAAAGAATGGATTTCTCCATTCTTTAGTGTTGTTTTAATTTGTTTTCTAACTTTTTTATCTCGTTAAAATATAATTTTTTTATTTGTTCATAAATATCTCTAGATGCATCCTCATCATATAGATGAGATAATGAATTTCTTGAAAGCATCATTTCTATCCATATATCGCCATTTTCTATTATTCCAGCACTAAAGGCTTCTTTTATTACTTCTCTAGGACTTCCTATTTTATCTGATATTCCTTGATATTCTAAATAATCTTTCATTGTTTTCCATGCAAGTTCAAATGTAAATTCAAACCTGTGTAAAACCCCATCAATAACTAAATCTGTTGAATCTTCTTGTAAAGCCTCCTGTAATCTTTGTATTGCTTTTTCTAAATCATCAAGCCTTTCTTTAAATCTTTTCATTAGAAATCAACTCCTTCCTGTTTTATTGATTCTAACAATTCTTTTTTTGTATCTTCTTTTATAAAAACTAAATCTATTTTGTAAATTATATCTAATTTGTCTATTTCATTTCTTATTTTATATTCATCTTGTTTTGTTACATTTTTGAATATTGCTATATCAATATCGGAATTTGTTCTATAATTTCCTCTTGCTCTTGATCCAAAAATTTTAAATTGATATTCAGGATTATTTTTTACTACTTCTTTTATTAAATTATATATTTCTTCTCTTAATCCAAATTTCATACTAACCTCTTAAATTTTAGATTATTCTGCTGTATAAGAATTTACATTGTTATAATATAATGTATATCCTCCATCATTTTTCAATACACCATCTATATATACCTTAATAGTTGTTGAGCCTGTACCTTTAGCATTTCCTACTGATATAGATGTCTCAGAAGCTTTTACTGTTTGAGAATAAATAGTATCTTCTCCAACTCTTACTTCTAGTTTAACATCTTTTACTTTATCTGAATCTTCTCCAGATTCATAAATATTTCCATCTAGTAAAGATTTTACATTAACTCTAATTGGTACTGTTTTAGCTTGTGCTAATTTATTAACTGTGATAGTAACAGTTGTACCCTCATCTATAACTTTTCCAACTTCTATTGATTGTTTTAAGACAACTCCATTGTCTTTTGATGAATCTTCACTATATCCAATATTTACATTTAATTTCAATGCAGTTAAAGCTGATTTTGCATCTGCTTCTGATTTACCTGTTACATCTATCATTGTAACTTGTTTAATTCCTGTTCCAATACTTACATGAATTTTTACTGTATCACCTGCATTTGCTTCTGAATTAGGGTCTGTCTCTTGGCTTATAACATATCCTTCTTCTATTTTCTTACTTGTTTCTGGTATAATTTCTGCTTTTAATTTTGCATCTTCCAAAGCTTCAATCGCTTCATCTTCTGTCATCCCAACTACTTTTGGCACAGTTGTTGTTTCAGTTCCTTTACTTACAATTACTTGTACTACAGTTCCTTCTTTTACTTTAATATTATTTGGTTTTTGACTAATAATATGATTTGCTTCTACTTCTGTATTATATTCTTCTGCCTCTACTTCAAATTTTAATTTTGCCTCTTTTATTTTTTCTTCTGCTTCCTCTCTTGTAAGTCCAACTACATATGGTAATTCTACTTCTTTTGGATTTGTTACATTTAAGATAAACATAGTTCCTCCAAAAGCTATACAGAATAACAATATTATTCCTATAAAACTGCTAAGAGTTTTATGTCTTTTTACAAATGCTACGAATTTATTGTCATTATTATCTCTTTTTGAAGTAATATTTTGAAAATCTTCTGTAGAAATTTTTTGAGTTCTGGCAGTTGGGTCAAAATCAATTTCTTCAACAAAATCTCCTGATGGATCTTTTAATGCTGTTTTTAAGTCTTTTAAAAATTCTGTACTTGTTTGATATCTAAGCATTGGGTCTTTTTTTAATGCTTTCATTATAATTTTATTAACTGCTTCTGGTATATTTGGATTTTCTTCAATTGGTGGTATTGGGTCATCTTGCATGTGTTTTAATGCAACAGATACTGGAGTATCTGCATCAAATGGTACCTTTCCTGTTACCATTTCATATAAAACAACTCCTAATGAATATAAATCTGATTTAACATCTGTAAATCCTCCTCTTGCATGCTCTGGTGAAAAATAATGAACAGAACCTATTGTTGTTCCAAATGCAGTTATAGTAGAATTTGATACAGCTTTTGCTATTCCAAAATCTGTTACTTTTGCAATTCCATCTTCTGTAATAATAATATTATGTGGTTTAATATCTCTATGGATGATATTATTTTTATGAGCCATTTCTAAAGCTGATGCTATTTGAATTGAAACATTAACTGACCATTTCCATGGAAGTGGTCCTTTTTCTTCTAAAACAATTTCCTTTAATGTTTTTCCTTGTATTAATTCCATAACAATATAGTAAATACCATTATCTACACCTACATCATATATAGAAACAATGTTAGGATGAGCTAGTCTAGCTGCTGATTGAGCTTCTGTCTCAAATCTTTTTATAAACTCCTCATCTGTTGTAAATTCATCTCTTAATATTTTTACTGCAACATATCTTTTTAATACTGTATCTGTTGCTTTATAAACTGTTGCCATTCCTCCATTGCCAACTTTTTCTAGAATCTCGTATCGATTACCTAATATCCTACCTTCTAAATTCATATTTAATCTCTCCTTAAATAAGTTTTTATGTGGACTGTTATATATTTTTTATTATAACAACTGTAATATTGTCATACCCTCCATTTTCATTTGCTATTGCTACCAAATCTTTTGTAGCTTGTTCTAAATCCTTACTTGCTTTTTGATAAAGCACTTCTTGCCCTACTAAATTGCTTAAACCATCTGAACACATAATTAAAATATCATCTTTTAAAAATCCTTTTACCATAACATCTGGTTCTATAAATACATTGCATCCTAATGCTTTCATTAACATATTTTTTTGAGGATGATGATCTGCTTGTTCTTTTGTTATTGTTCCTTCTTTTACTAATTTTTGTACATAACTATGGTCTTGTGTTAGCTTTCTAATATATTCTTTTCGTACTCTATATATTCTACTATCTCCTATATGTCCAATATATACTTTATTATTATATATTAAAGCAATTTCTAGAGTAGTCCCCATTCCTTGCAAATCTTGATTTTCTTTTGCTTTTTCATATACAACCAAATTAGCATATTCCATACTGCTTTCTATTAATTTTATGATACTTTCTTTATCTTTTTTAGTTTCTTTAAAATTATCTTCAATATAACTTTTAGCTGATTGAACTGCTAGCTTACTTGCTATTTCTCCACCATTATATCCTCCCATACCATCTGCCAATAAATATAATTGTACTTCGTCTATGGAATTTGATATATAATAATAGTCTTGATTCATTTCTCTAACTTTACCTTTGTCAGACTTAGCATAAGCCTTAATCATTCTCTCACCTCTTATTCTTTGTATATTTATTTATATTAATACATTTTATTTTATATCACAACTTATATTTTTTTGCAATAGTTTTGATGGTTTTTAATGTCCCAAAAGGGACGTTTACTTTTGGGACATTTTCTATAACTTGTATTTTTTTTATATTATGCTATAATTAAGTCAGCCATTAGCGAGAACTAATAGTTCAAGCCTTATGGATGACTTATGCAACTGAGCAAAGCGAAGTTGTATACCATATTAACAAAGGAGGAATTAATATGTCAACACCACACAATGAAGCAAAACTAGGAGAAATAGCAAAAACAGTAATAATGCCAGGAGACCCATTAAGAGCCAAATATATAGTTGAAACTTTTTTTGATAACTACAAACTTGTAAATCAAGTAAGAGGAATTTACACTTATACAGGAACATATAAAGGAAAAGAGCTAACAGTAATGGCATCTGGAATGGGAATGCCAAGTATGGGAATTTACTCTTATGAATTATTCAAATTTTATGATGTAGAAAACATTATAAGAATAGGTTCTTGTGGAGGATATATACCAGAATTAAAACTATTTGATATAGTAATAAGTGAACAATGTTTTTCAGAGGGAAATTACGCATTATCTTTAAATAATGATAACTGTCATATTGTATCAGCTAATAATAATTTAAATTCGATAATTCAAAAAACAGCAATACAAAATAACATTGGTATTATTAAAGGTAATACCGTATGCTCAGATTGCTTTGATATTTACATGACAGATGTAAATAAATTTTTAGAAAGAGTTCCTAAGAATTTCAATCCAATATCTGCTGAAATGGAAGCTTTTGCTTTATTTTATAATGCAAAAGTATTAAATAAAAAAGCTGCTTGCCTAATGAGTGTAGTTGATTCAAAATTCATTAAAGAAGTTGCAACAGCTGAGGAACGACAAACTGGATTAAATAATATGATTAAACTATCATTAGATTCTGCTATTGAAATTGAATAAAATGTATATATTAATTAAACCCCAAATCTATCTTTAATTGATAGATTTGAGGTTTATTTTATGCAGTTTCTTTTCTACTTTTCTCAGGAATATGTCTATTCTTTTGAGTTTTAACTGTGTTTTTATTTTCACCCATCTCTAACTCGGGTGTTGAATTATCTAAAACTGTATCTCTTGTTATTGTACATTTAACAATATTAGGTGTTGATGGAATTTCGAACATTATATCTCTCATAATTTCTTCTATGATAGAACGAAGCCCTCTTGCCCCTGTTTTTCTTTCCATTGCTTTCTCAACTATTGCTTCTAATGCTTCAATATTAAATTCTAATTTAACATCATCCATTTCTAATAGTTTTTGATATTGTTTTACTAATGCATTTTTAGGTTCTGTTGCAATCTTAATTAAAGTTTCTTTGTCTAAATCTTTCAAAGTTGCAATAATTGGTAGTCTTCCTATAAACTCTGGAATAAGACCATATTTTAATAAATCTTGTGGTAATAATTCTTGAAAAATTTCATATTTACTAATTTCTTTTTGACTTTCAATTTTAGCTCCAAATCCAATAGTCTTTTTACCAATTCTTTCATTTATTATATTTTCTAATCCTTCAAATGCTCCTCCACAGATAAATAAGATGTTTTCTGTGTTAATTTGTAGCATTTCTTGATTTGGATGTTTTCTTCCTCCTTGAGGTGGAACAGATGCAATAGTTCCTTCTATAATTTTCAATAATGCTTGTTGTACACCTTCACCGCTTACATCTCTAGTAATTGATAAGTTTTCAGATTTTCTTGTTATTTTATCTATTTCATCGATATAAACAATTCCTTTTTGTGCTTTTTCTATATCTCCATCTGCAGCTTGGATTAATTTTAATAAAATATTTTCTACATCTTCTCCTACATACCCAGCTTCTGTAAGTGTTGTAGCATCTGCTATTGCAAATGGTACATTTAATATTTTGGCAAGTGTCCTTGCAAGAAGTGTTTTTCCACATCCTGTTGGTCCTAAAAGTAGAATATTACTTTTTTGAATTTCTACATTATCTTTCTTTTCACTCTCTTCATGAGCAATTCTTTTATAATGATTATATACTGCTACTGATAAAGTCTTTTTTGCTTCTTCTTGACCTATTACATAGTCATCTAAAATCTTTTTGATTTCTTTAGGACTTGGTATTTTATCTAAATCATTTAATGTATATCCTACATCTTCTTCATCAAAACATTCTGCTGCAATAATACTTGTACATAAATCTACACATTCATCACAAATATATACTCCTGGACCTGCTACTACTTTTTTTACGCTATCTTGTGACTTTCCACAAAATGAACATCTTACACTTTTTGGCACATCATTTTTAGCCATATTTTTCTCCTTTCTCTCGCTTCGCTTCGTTCATCGTCATCCAAAGATTTTTTTAAAATCTTCGTCTGCCAAACCTTAAGATAACTTCTATATTCTTTTATCCATTATTCCATCTATTAATCCATATTTTAAAGCTTCTTCTGCTGTCATATAGTGGTCTCTTTCTGTGTCTCTTTCGATTGTTTCAATAGATTGCCCTGTTTTTTCACTTAATAATTTATTTAATTTAGCTCTTGTTCTTATCATGTGGTCCGCATGAATTTTAATTTCAGTTGCTTGACCTGAAATACCTCCACCTTGACCACCTATTAGTGGTTGATGAATTAATATTTCTGAATTTGGTGTTGCAAATCTTTTACCTTTTTCACCATTTGCTAGAAGTACAGCTCCAAAACTTGCAGCTAATCCTACACATATTGTTGACACTGGACATTTTATATAGTTCATTGTATCTACAATTCCCATACCATCAGTAATTGAACCTCCTGGTGAGTTTATATATAATGATATTTCTCTATCAGGGTCTTCTGATTCTAAGAATAATAATTGTGCAATAACTAAACTTGCTGATGTAGCATTTACATCTTCTCCTAAAAATATAATTCTATCTTTTAATAATCTTGAGAAAATATCATAAGATCTTTCTCCTTTACTTGTTTGTTCAATAACATAAGGTACTAAACTATTTTTTTCCATAATTTTTCCTCCTTTAAAATCACAAAGATTGGTAATGAAACTATTTTTTCACCCCAATCTTTTATTTCTAAATATCTAATCTAAGAAATATACTGAAATGACTTATTTCATTTTTGCGTTTTTAACCAAGAATTCTAAAGCTTTTTCAGATTCTAATCCGCTTTTTATGTATTGTTTTACATTTTCATTTTCTATAAATTCTTTATCATCTTCTTTTTTTCCATAGTTTTTAGCCATTTCTTTTACTTTTTCTATAACTTCTTCTTCTGTTGCCTCTATTTTTTCTGCTTTAATTACTGCTTCTAGCATTAATCTTGATTTGATAGCTTCAATTGCTTGAGGTTCATATTCTTTTTTAACTTCTTCTGCTGTTTTTCCCATCATTTGAAGGTATTGGTCTAATTTTAAACCTTGATATGATAATCTATTTTCTACATTTTTTAACATATCTTCCGTTTCATTTTCTATCATTCCTGATGGGATGTCTAGTTTAATATTTTCACATACTGCTTTTATAACAGCATCTTCTGTCTCATATTTTTGTTTTTGTTCCATTTCTTTTTCTAATTTTTCTCTAATACTTTTCTTTAATTCTTCTACTGTATCAAATTCACTAACATCTTTTGCAAATTCGTCATCTAGTTTTGGTAATTCTTTTTTCTTTATTTCATGTAATTTTACTTTAAATGTTGCATCTTTACCTGCTAAGTCTTTAGAGAAATATTCATCTGGGAATTTAACATTTATGTCTTTTTCTTCATCAATTTTCATCCCTACAATTTGGTCTTCAAATCCTGGAATAAATGTATTACTTCCTATTTCTAGTTCATGTCCTTCTGCTTTTCCACCTTCAAATGCTTTTTCGTCTACAAATCCTTCGAAATCAATTACTGTTGTATCTCCATTTTCTACTGCTCTATCTTCTACTGAAATTAGCCTTGCATTGTGTTCTTGCATATGTCCTAATTCGTGGTTTATATCGTCATCTGATACAGTATACTCTATTTTTTCTATTTCTATACCTTTATATTTTCCAAGTTCTACTTCTGGTTTTGTTTGGAATATTGCTGTAAATATTAGGTCTTTTCCTTTTTCTATTTGTTTTACATCAATATCTGCTTTGCTTACTACTTCTATATTGTTTTCTTTTAATGCTTGTTCTAGTTCTTCTGGTACTACTTCATTAAAAGCATCTTCATAGAAAATTTCTTTTCCATAATATTTTTCTACAATATTCATTGGCGCTTTTCCTTTTCTGAATCCTGGTATATTAAAGTACTTTGCACTTTGAAAATATACTTTCTTTATTGCTTCTTCAAATTTTTGAGCTTCTATTGTTAACTCTAATTTAACTTCATTTGCGTTTTCTGTTTTTTCAACTTTACATTTCATTGTTTTTTCAACCCTTTCCTATTTTATGCTTCTTTTTAATAGCCATTATATTATACCATATTTTTCCTCTTTTGCAAGGTTTTTTTTTGATTTTTAAAAAAATACTTGTTTTTTTCGTTTTTTTATGATAAACTTATTAGCAGTCAATTTATTTTTTAAATTAGGAGGTGCAAAATAATGGCTAAATGTGCAGTTTGTGGTAAATCACAAAGTAATGGAAATAAACTTAGTATTACACGTTCACATATAAGTAAAAGAAGTCCAAGAACTTGGAAACCAAATTTAAGAAGTGTTAAAGCTATAATGGAAAACGGTGAATCAAAAAGAATTCACGTTTGTGCAAAATGTTTAAAAGATGGTAAAGTAAAAAGAGCATAGGCTCTTTTTTGTTGTATATTAAAAAGGGATTTGAAGTTTTTTAACTCCATATCCCTTTTTTTAATCTTTAATTCCAAAAATCATTTTTACAAATCCTCGTAAAAATTTGGGAACTTTTTTTACTACTATAGTCATTATGTAATACCTCCTTTATTTAACAGGCAAGCCACATTAGTCCAATACATACAGTAGCAACTCCTATAATAAATAGCCATCCTGTAAGCGGAAGTAATAATACTAATAAAATTCCAAGTCCTATTCCTATTAACGATACTCCTATTGTCTTTTTAAATAGTTTAAACATATTATTACCTCCTTCTTTTTTATATATTATATTATTTTAGTTACTTTATTGTTCCTTTTTTATGTCTCCTAATATTTTTATTTAACTTATTGATTTTTATTTCTATTACTTTTATAATATGTTATAGAACAATAATGAGAGAAGGATTTAAATATGAAAAAATTTAAAAAAGAAGATATTATTAATTTAGTTGAGAATTTAAAAAGTTCATATCCTGATGCTACTTGCAGTTTAGACTTTGAAACACCTTTTCAAATGGTCATTGCTGTTATGCTTTCAGCACAATGTACAGATGAAAGAGTTAATAAAACAACCCCTGCACTTTTTGAAAGATGTAAAACAATTCAAGATTTTGCAGATATTGATATTAAAGAATTAGAAGATATTATTCATCCATGTGGTTTTTATAAAATTAAAGCTAAAAATATTAAATTATGTGCCAAACAGGTTTTAGAAAATTTTGATGGTAAAGTTCCTGATAATATGGATGATTTACAGAGTTTAGCAGGTGTTGGCAGAAAATCTGCAAATGTAGTAATGCTTGAAGCTTTTAATAAACCTCAAGGTATTGCAGTTGATACTCACGCTAAAAGAATTTCTAACTTGATGGGGCTTTCTAAAGAATCTGACCCTTCTAAAATTGAACAAGATTTAGTTAAGATATTTCCTAAAGAATATTTAAAAGATATTAACCATTTATTTGTTTGGCATGGAAGAAATACTTGTGTTGCTAGAAAACCTAAGTGTAATGATTGTTCTGTTAATAAATATTGTGAATATTATAAAAAGAAATAATTTTAAAAAGAACTTATCATTTTACTGGTAAGTTCTTAAATAATTTTTTCTATTAATTTTTTAACAATAAAATTTTATACTCTCTGAATGAATTGCTTTCCATTTTTCAACAATCTGAAAAAAATGTAAAGAAATATCTTCACAGATAATATTTAATTCTTTTTCAGGAATCTTACTTTTATTATGACAAATAATACACCCTCCTGATTGAGTTAGCCAAACTTTAGTGCTATTTGCTGTTGGAGTTCCCTTTGAAATGTGAACATGAATAGGTTCATCATTTTCATTTGTCCAAAAATAAATTTTATATCCGTTTCAATTCAAAAATACTAGGCAATTTTTAATCCTCCTAAACGTGCATATTTAAAAAAGAAAGATGAACCATTTTTAACAATTTCAAAAAATGTTTTCTTTTCCTCATCAGAATAATTTCCATCTTCTAAAATTACATTATAACTTGGAAGTTCAATTACATAAGTATCAAATCCATACTCCATTGGTCTTTCAAAAGTAACACGAATATATTCTTCACCATTTTCTTTTTTTCCAATATTAGAAAATACACCCAATGTACCATCAGGATATTTAGCAAATTCATAAGTCATTTCATATCACTCTCCTTAACTATAACTTCTTATTTATATACTCTCATTTTTAACTTATTTACGATATTATACTCTACTTTTTTAAAAAAATCTATACAATTTCAATATTATTTTTAAGCATAACTTACTCATTATTATTTCTCATTTTTTATATATTTAATAAATTCAATATTACTATTCTTACTTCTCTCAACCATCTTATCATAAACCTTATTTCTCAAGTTATCCTGTTTAGCCTTACTACTTTTTAGATCTTCATCTGGAAAAAAAGGTCCATCTATGTAAGTTACAATTTTTACTTTGTTATTATTTTTCCCATAACTTTGGTAGGTATTAGTTATTGAAAATGATGGCACATCCATCTTAATTGGATATTTAAAAGACACAGATTTAAATGGTCTTATTTTTGTATAATATGGCCAAATATGAGCTTCTGGAAAGATTGTTACTGAATATCCTTTTTTTATCTTCTGCTCTACACACTCTAAAAAATTTTTCATTGCTTCCTTATTACTTGGAATTGGTATTGCACCTAACATCTGTATTGTATTTCCTAATATTGGCATTGATACATTTTCTGGATTTACAATAAAAAAATTCTTTTTTGGATAATTGCTATTACTTGTAATAAATGTATCCGCAAATGTCTGTGTGTGATTTCCATAAATAAAATATCCCTGTTTTTTATATAGTTTTAATTTTTCCTTGCCTACATATTTTAGGCGAAATTTTATTTTTGCATATAAATATTTTATAGGAACACTTAATACATTTTGTAAAAGGAATGCTGTCGCATTCCATATTACGTTTTTATGTATGTATTTATAATTTTCATCAATCACTCTTGGTGTAATTTGTGCTTCTGAAAATTCTTCATTTAATTCATCTTGATAATATATAGTTTTAGTTTTTTTCATATTTATCTCTTTTCATTTATATTATTAAATAGTCTATATTAATTAATTATCTATCTATATCTTCATCTTCTAAAACATCATCTTTTGGTATTAAATCATAAAAACCTGGTGTTGAAGAAACATAATTAGGTATGTTTTCATGGTTTATTGTTCTATATTTTACTGGGACTCCATAATATCTTTCATAAGTTTCTTTGCAGAAAGAATAATCCAAATCTCTCATTCTACATATATTTTCTCTTGGAAGTAATGTATTATCTGGATAAATAGGTTCTCCAATATTTATATTATATTCTTGAGCTACAGCTTCATCTCCTTCAATACTACCTTTATCCATCATTGTAATAAATGTTGGGATAACTGGAACATTATTTAATGTAGCCCATTTAAAAGCTCCATATTTAAATGGTTTTGGTTGTTTATAGTTAAGCCACATACTTTGCTCTGGACAAACTATTATAAAATCTCCTTTTTTTAAGATTGTTTCTAATGCTTCTTCAAATATCTCCATTGTCTCTGGTAATTGGCTTAATGGAAGAGTATTATCATGTCTAAAATATAGCCCAAACTTTCCAGGAAAATTTGTATAATTTCCTTCTCTAATTACTTTATGCATTCTTTTTTTTATTCCTGCATCTTTAAAGACTCTTTCTATTGCAAATGTATCAAATGGATTAAAGTGATTTAATGTAACTATCGCACCAGTTTCTACACATAACGCATTTTCTATCCCATTTATTTCATTAATTACTAAATTTCTAGATTTTAATGCATTATTTGTAAATGATTCTTTCCATGAATTCGCAATTACATTTTTCTTTACATTCATTGGATTTTTCTTTAAATAATCTACATTTTCAGCAGTTAATGGAATATTAGGTGGATCATCATTTATATCTATATAAAATAATCCTGTTATTTCTAAAAATTTTATCCTATCTTGATTACTCAAATTAAAAAATCCATATTTCTTTAAAAATTGTATTTGCTCATTATTATTTAAATCAAAAAATCCAAGTTCTTTTAACTTTTCTATTTTTAACATTTACTTCTCCCCTTAAAAATTTTTCACAGTTTCAGAATTATTTTCTTCTTGAATTGTTGTATATTCTAATGGAATTTGATAAAAGTCTTCATATATTTTTTTCCATACTTCGAAGTTTTTATCTCTCATTATATTTGTATTTTCTTTTTCACCTAAGTTTTTATCTGGATAAATTGGTTGTTCTATATTAATTGTATATTCTTGTATTGGGAAACCATCTTCTCCAATAATTGTACTATCTTCCATTGTAATAAATATTGGAATTATTGGCACATTATTTCTTGTTGCTAATTTAAATGCTCCTGGCTTTAATGGTTTTGGTTTTCTATAATTCCACCACATACTTTGTTCTGGATAAATTAATATAAAATCTTTTCTTTCAAGAATTGTGTCAACTGCTTCCATAAATTTTATCATTGTTCTTTTGCTTGAACTTAATGGTAAAGTGTCACAATTTCTAAAGAAAAATCCATATAGGCCTGGGAAATTAGTGTAATTTCCTTCACGTATAACTTTATATAATTTTTTATTTTTATCCATCCCTGCTTCTCTAAACACTTTTTCAATTGCAAATGAGTCATACGGATTAAAATGATTACAAGTAATCATTGCTCCTGATTCTACTTTTTTTAAATTTTCGATCCCATTGATTTTTTTAATTATTAATTTATTGTCTTTTAGTAAGTCATTTAAAAATTTTAATCCCATCCTATTTGCAAATTTGTTTTTAAGTTTACTGTATCTTTTTTCTTTTAAATAGTCTACATCATCTGGTGTTAATGGTATTGTTTCTGGGTCATCTTCAACATCAACGTCAAATATTCCATCTTCTTCTAGTTTCTTAATTTTTTCTAGTACTTCTAGTCTGTCTTGTGCTTTTCTTGCTGTAAATTCATCAACATTTCTTCTAAGTTGTCTATCTTCTCCTACACAATCGCATTCCTTTTGAGCTAATGCTTTTAAATTGTTAAATTGTTCTTTATCTCTAAATTTTTCCTCATCTGAATAATCTTCTTTCATTTTTTTTATGATATTATAATATTCAGTTTTTTCTGCATATTGCCAAAAGTATTTTTCATATAAGATATTATCATAATGCCAAGGTTTTGAGCCCAAATTATAATGAATTAATTTTATGTCTTTTTCTTCTATTTCTTTTGTGTCAATAGGCATCCTATCCCATGCAACACTTAATATTTTTGCTCTTCCTTTGCACAATCTGTTTAAATAATCTTGATCTTGTGCAACTGAAAATTTGACTGTTCCAAGTAAATATAAAAATTTCTCTTGAAACTTAAATTTTCTAAGTTCATCTAAATTCATTAATAACACGCCTGCATTAAAGTATCTTCTATAATCTGAAACTCCTACTACTTTTTCTGCATATTCCCTAAATACTGGAATTGTTCTTATAACATCATCTGGTGCAGCTGCTACTAAATTGTCTCCTAGTTCTGTATTATATAATTCTGCTATATCTCCTAATACTACTATATCACTATCTAAATAAATTACTTTATCATATTGTGGGTATAGATTTGGTAAAAATAATCTAAAATATGTGGTTTTTGTATAATAGTCTCGTGTGTACAATTTATCTTTTACTTCTTCAATATAATAGTTCAAATCTACAAATTCTATTTTTACATTTTCTCTTTCGTATTTTAATATTTTTTGCTTGTTTTCTTCAGAAATATTTGTATATAATATTTTAATAGAATAACAATAATTTTTAGATGAATTTTCTATTAAAGACTGAAGTGTAACTGCTAAACATGGTGTGTATATATCATCAACTGCAAAAAATATAGGTATTACTTTTAAATTATTTTCCATTTACTTTTCCTCTTTTATTTTCTATTTACTTTTATTTTCTGTCGTCTCCAACACAATCACATTCTTTTTGTGCTAAAGCCCTAAGTTTTTTGTCCCCTATACTATATTGTAATCTATCCTCATAAGTAAAGTTTTCTTTTATTTCTAATATTTTATTTATACATTCTGTCTCTTTGGCATATTTCCAAAAATATTCTTCAAATAAAATATTTTCAAAATGCCATGGTTTAAATGCTAAATTGTAATGAATTAATTTTAAATCTTCCCTGTTTTCAACATCTCCACCTACTGGCATCCTATTCCAGTTTTTGTCTAATAATGTTACTCTTCCTTTACACAATCTATTTAAATAGTCTTGGTCTTGTGCAACTGAAAATTTTACAGTACTTAGTAAATATGTAAATTTTTCTTGAAAGTCAAATTTTCTAAGTTCTTCTAAATTCATTAATAATATACCTGCATTAAAATATTTTTTGTAATCTTTAACTCCAACTACCAATTCTGAATAGTTTCTAAATACTTCTATTGTTTGTATTACGTCATCTGGTGTTGCTCCAACTAAATTATTTCCTATTTCTGTGTTGTATAATTTTGATATATCATCTAATACAACTATATCACTATCTAAGTATAGAACTTTTTTATATTGAGGATATAAATCTGGTAAAAATAATCTAAAGTATGTAGTAGCTGAAAAGTAATCTCTTGTGTATAGTTTATCTTTTATTGTTTCAATATATTTTGATAAATTTACAAATTCTATAAAAACATTTTCTGCTTCATATTTTTTTATTATTTCTTGATTTTCTTTACTAACATTTGTATATAATATTCTTATTGAATATTTATTTTCCTTTGATGAGTTTTTTATTAATGATTTTATTGCCACTGATAGAAATGGTATATAACCATCATCAATAGCAAAGAAAATTGGTATTTCTTGTTTATACATTTTTCTTTTCTCCTTTCAATTTTTCATTAAATTGTTCTTTTAATTTTACATATTCTTCTAAATCTTCATCAAACGCATGGCATTTTAGTACTTCATGTACCTCTTTTATTTGCCATTGCTTAAAATTCTCTGTGTGTGGATATGGTCTCCACAAAAGTCTTTTACAAAAATGACAAATTACAGTATCTTTTCTGTTAAACTTTGACTGTTCGTTATATATTCTTGGTAGTAGTAATTTTTTTGTCGATGCTCTATAAATTGCATCTTGGTCTGCAAATATCATTTTTTTTGTCTTTATTAAATGTCTTGCTTTTTCCAATAATTTTGTTTCTTTTATTTTTTTCATATTCATTAAAAGCATTCCTGCATTAATGTAATCTGGTGCAATAATTATACTTCCATATTTTTCTCTTACTGCTGCAAATTCATATTCTGTTATATCTGTATTATATAATTCAGATATATCTCCTGCTACCATCATATCAATATCTAAATACAATAATTTTTCTGGCATATCTGGTACTAGGTCAGCTAATAGTCTTAGTAAAGTATATGGTGTACAATAAGCATTTTCATTTTTACAATGTCCAAATTCTTTTTCATATATTTCTGTAATATCTATCTTTTTTACATTATTATTCGGATTTTTAGATTTTAAAACTTCATTTAAAAATTTAATTTGTTCATCTTTTATAGACGTATATTCTGGTTTAATTCTTGTAAGGTCTACTGTATATAAATAACAGTTTACTATTTCTTTTGTTTTATTACATATTGATATAAGCTCTGTTAAAGCTCCATCAAACACTTTTTCATTTCCACATAAAAGTATATTCATAATTTTTTCCCCTATTTTTTTTCTGTTTCATTATACATTATTTCGATATTTTTTTCAACTTTTTGACTTTTTTTGCTTTTTAATAAATTTATTATGACTATAGCTCCACTTAAAACTACAAGTAAATAAAAGTTTATTCCTCTATTTAATAACATTGCACTATTTATCATTGTTTCTGCATAAACAGTTCTAAATATTAATACAAATCCACCTTCACTTACTCCTACCGCTCCTGGTGATGGAATTCCTGAAACTGTTGCATATAAAATTGATTGTAGAGCTATAATTTGTAATATATTACTTTCAGAAAGTCCAAAAGAACAATATACCCAGTATGAAATACTATATAGTGATAAAAATTCTATATATGTTGTTATTAATATTTTTAGTATTAGTTTTTTATTTTGTTTAATATATACACTACTTGCTTGATATTTTTTTACTTGATTTTCTAATTTTTCTTGCTTTTGTTCTACATTTTTTAGTTTTAGTTTTTTCATTATTTTTACTACTAAACTAATTAAATTGTCTAATCCTTTTTTTGAAAAAATCGCTATTAAGAGTAAAGTGAGTGCAATAATATTTAATGTAATTCCTAAAATAAAGAATCCTATTAATCCATTTCTTAATATTTGGTTATTAAACATTACACTTATTAGTGCTAATGAAATTGTTACAATTTGCATACAGCTCAAGTTGATTAATAGTGCTAATGTAGAATTAGCAACTGAAATATTGTCTTTATACATATAATATATTTGCATTGGTTGACCACCACTTGCAGCAGGTGTTATACTACTGAAAAAAAATCCTATTAAAGCATATTTAATATTTCTTAAAAATGTAGACTCTTCTCCTAAAGCTTTTAATGTTCTTCCAATATTTATAGCTTCGCATAATATATATATTCCTAGAAATAATATTGCAATAAGAATAAATTGTCCTTTTACAGTTGATACGATATTAAATATTTGGTTAATATCTTGGTCTTTTAATATTATATAAAAAGTTGCTATAATTAATAAATTAAATAATATGAGATTTCTTATGATTTTTTTCTTTTTTTCCATATCCCCATCCACTTTTCTTTTTTATAATAAACATTATAAATTATTTTTCTATTTTGGTCAATATTTGTTGTATTTAAGTTTCAGTATTTTTTGTCTAATCATATATGTAATGCTAATCTTGGTGCTATGAAATGCTTATAAGCTGATTTGCATGAAAGAAAAACAGTAATTATTACATAAAAAGCCACTTTTTCTTAATTTAAGTGACTTTTTTATTTGTATTTTATATATTGTCATTTCTTATTGTTTCTATAATATTTTGTTTATTAATTTTTCTCATTGAATATTTCATTATAATTCCAATTATGATAATTACAAATACAATTGCAATTATTATTGCTTTTGTTGGTAGTATATAACTCATTTCTATATTAGTTCCAAAAGCTTTATAAATTAAATATGATAATATAACTCCAATTGGTATACCTATAATTAAAGATTTTAATCCATAGAAAATACTTTCTAACCTAATCATTCTATTAAATTCTTTTTTTGTCATTCCAATTGATTTTAGCATAGCAAATTCTTTTTTTCTTAAATTCATATTAGTAGTTATTGTATTAAATATATTTGTAACACCTATTAAAGAAATTACTGCGATAAATCCATAAAGGAATATTGATACTATTAATATAACTGCATTATTTGCTTTTGTTTGTTCATCTACATTTGATACTATATAATCGCTATCGTTTATTTTATTTTCTTTATATATTTGTTCAATTTCTTCTTGAACTTTAAAGCTATCTTTTGCATTAATTAACATCTCTGATAAATTTATATATCCTATTTTTTCTATATATTCATCACTTACTATTAAATATCCTGAATTTGAATAAACATTTTGAAGTCCCATTGGTCTTTCTGATGTTTTTCCTACTATCTTTATTTCTTGAACTTTTTTTGTATTTTTTGTTTCTTCTAATTTTCCTATTTTTCCTTTAATAGTATCTCCTTTTTTTAGATTATATAAATTTCCTTGAACAGTTTTTCCATCACTTCCACTGTAAGACATACATTCATCAATCAAAATTGCTCCATCTTTATAATCTTCATATTTACCGCCAATCTTTTTTATGAAATTTCTATATTCTTGTTCTCCCAAAGATTTTATTATTAATGTATCTAGTGGTACATTTTCTCCATTTTCACCAATTTCAAAAGCCCTATTTTGTTTTCCAAAGTCTGTTAGATATGGTGTTGCATCAAGTTCTATATAATTTGTTCTATGTATTGAATATTCATCAATTCCATCTAATTTTGCTATTTCTAAAAATCTATTATAAGTTTCTTCAAGTATCTTTTCTTTTGGAACATCTACTTGATGGCTCATTTCATATATACCTACATTATATCCAGTTTCAGTATAATATACTGTTGACATTTTAAATCCATATTGTATAAAGCTTGATATTGCTATAAATGTAACAATACTTACTATAATTGATATAACTGTAGTTCTATATTTTTTTCTGCTTCTTTTTAGATTTTTATAGGCAATTTCTCCACCTGTTTTAAATATTTTACTAATAATTCTTGGGCATTTAATTTTTTTGGCTTTTAGTTTAATGTCATTAGTATTTCTAATTGCTTCAATTGGTGTTACTTTAGAAGCTTTTCTTGCTGAACTTTTACATGAGAACCATATTGTTAACACTGCAATTATAACACTAATTAAAATTGCTATATAAGATATGTTATATTTGATAATTAATTCATCTTCAATAACATCTGTAATAATTTTATTAACTACTTTAAGTAATATGTCTATGGCAAAAATTCCACTTAATATTCCTAATGGTATGCCTATTACCCCTAATATTGTACCTTCAAAATATACTGTTTTCTTAATTTGTTTTTTAGTTGCTCCAACACTTGAAAGCATTCCATATTGTTTTAGCCTTTCTGTTACTGATATTGCAAATCCATTTCTTATTACAAATACACTTGTTACTAATATTATGGTCATTACAATTCCACCAACTATATAAAGTAATTGTATTGTTCCATCACTTAAATTTGCTCCTTCATAAGCTAATAATTGTGCATTTACTTCCATTTCATATTTATAACTTTTATAAGGTCCATTTCTCATCCCCTGAAAAATTGCAGGACTTTCTTCTAAAACTTCGCCTTTCTCTTTTTTTACCATCTCATTTATAAGTTCAGTATTTTCTTCATATTTAAATAGATTTTTATATAAAACTGAAATATCTGCTTTGTTTTGTACTGTATCCATCTTTGTAATAACTGTATATCCAGGTGCCTCGTATCCTTCTCGTAAATACCTTGGTCTTTCTGATATTCCTACAATAGTATAAGTTTTTATATATGTATCTACTAATTCTTCTTCTACAACTTCATTTTCTATTTCTTTATTTAATTCTCTATATTCTGTTTCAATTCCTTTAAGATATGGATTATTTTGATTTAGTTCTTCACCTGTTACAGTTTGTCTTCTCCCTATTTCTAATGTAATTGTATCTCCTACTTTTAATTCTACTTTTCCGTTTGATATAATATGTTTTGAGATAACTAATTCACTACTATTTTCAGGTAATCTACCTTCTAATAAATGAAGTCCCATATTGTTTAAATAGCCATTATCCATTGAGACAATATGTAAATAAGGCTTATTTTTATTTTGGGAATTTTCTAATTTAGCATATCCTATATTTTCTGATAAATAATACTTTTCAATCTCTCTATTTTCTTCAATATATTTTAACTCTTCTTTTGGAACATTATAAAATGTAACATGATAATCTCCCATACTACTTTTTTCATAATCTATCAAAGTGTTTTGAAAACTGGTTATTAATCCTGCTACACCACATATTAAAGCTGTTGATAATATAATTCCTATTATAATTACTAATGAACGTTTTTTATTTAATTTTAAATCTTTAATACTTAAATTATTTAAAACTTTCATGTATTTCACCCCCCTATTTTTAAGAATTTCTACAATCTTTTATAATTTTCCCATCATCAATTGTAATAATTCTATCTGCTTCCAAAGCAATTTTCTCATCATGTGTTATTACAATTACTGTTTGATTATATTTTTTATTATAAAGTCTTAATAAAGAAATTATCTCTTCACTTGCTTTTGAGTCTAGATTACCAGTTGGTTCATCTGCAAGCATAATGGCAGGTTCATTCATTATTGCTCTACCTATTGATACTCTTTGTTGCTGTCCTCCTGATAATTGATTTGGTAAGTTATTTTTTCTATTTTCTAGTCCTAATGATTTTAATAATTCATTTAATCTATTTTCATCAACATCTTTTCCATCTAGCTTACAAGGTAATGTAATATTTTCTGCTACATTTAATACAGGAATTAAGTTATAAAATTGATAAATTAATCCCACTTGTCTTCTTCTAAAAATGGCTAAGTTATCATCATTTAATGTATAAATATCCTTTCCATCAATATAAACTTTTCCTGATGTTGGTCTATCTACTCCTCCAATTAAGTGAAGCAATGTTGACTTTCCGCTTCCACTTGCTCCTACTATTGCTACAAATTCGCCTTTTTTTACTGAAAATGATATGTCGTCAACTGCTTTTACTTCATTTTCTCCTTTTCCATAAGTTTTAGTTAAGTTTTGTACTTTTAATATTTCCATATTTTCTCCTCCTTTCGGAAAGCTTTGCTTTCCTCATCGCCAACAAAATTTCTTAAAAAATTTTGGTGGCAAATTATCCCATTGGGGACATTTTTATTATAATTCTTAAAAGTGACTTTAAAGTGACTTTTGTCTATAAATTTTGTAAGATACAAAAAAAGCCCAAGACATCTTATCTTGAGCCATAAAAGTTATTTCATATATTTAATTATAAACTCTGTTCCTTTTTCTAATTCTGATTTACATTGAATAATTCCATTATCTTTTTCAATAATATTTTTAGCAAGTGAAAGTCCAATTCCTACACTATTTTCAGTAGAATTTTTCCCTTTATAAAAACGTTCAAAAATATGTCTTAATTCTTCTTTTTCAATACCTTGTCCCTCATCTTTTATTAATATTTTTGTAAACAGATTATTTTCTTCATAACAAATTTTTATATTTCCACCATCTTTATTATGTTCAATGCAATTTTTAATAATATTAGTAATTGCTTCTTTTTGCCATTTATAGTCACCAACAAAATAATCTTTTTCATTTCCCTCTATAATAATATTTTGATTTTTAATTTCTATTGGTATTTCCAAATTTGATATAATTTCATTAAATAATTCCTTTAAGTTTATTGTATCCTTTTTAAATTCAATTGCATTTAATTTTGATAATTTTAGTATTGAAATTACTAGCCAATTAATCCACTCTATTTGTTTACTTATTTCAAATATAAATTTTTGTTTTGTGTTTTCATCCATATTTGGGTTATCTTTAAGATTATCTAACATTATAGTTATTGATGTTAATGGTGTTTTTAATTGATGTGAAATATCTTGAACTGATATTTTTATATTTTCTTTATCTTTTTTTGATATTTCACTTTCCTCTTTTAACATAATAGTAATTTTATATAATTCATTTTTTAGATTACTTAATTCATCTTCACTATTTTCTTCTATATTTAAGTCATATTTTTTATTTCTTATATCATTTATATACTTTGTAATTTCATTTATTTTCTTATCTCTTTGTACTAAATAATAAATTATAATAATTCCCCAAAACATACTAAAAATAATTATCAATATTATATTTAATTTTAGATTTAATTCCATATCATTTTCTATAGAAATAATTGCGTTTGTATCATCTGTTTTTATACCATATTTTAAAAGTTCTTTTTTTCCTAATTCAAAATTACTGTGGTTTTTATCAGAATTGATTATATTTATTATTTCTTTACTGTCTATCTCTGGATAATTTTGTTTTATCATCCCCATAATTTCAGATACTTTTTCATTTAGAGTAATTGTTATTTTTCTATATTGATAATAAGTCTGTATAGAAATCATAATAGATGTTAATATAGTTATGATTATCATTGGTATAATTAATTTTTTTAAATTCTTATGCTTCATTTTAATCTCCTACTCTATATCCAAGACCCCTAATCGTTTTTATAATTGTTTCATCTTCTAACTTCTCTCTAATTCTTTTAATATATACTGTTAATGTATTATCATTTACAAAATTCCCTGCCATATCCCATATTCTTTCTAATAGTTGTTCTCTTGTTATAAGTTTATTTTGATTTGTAAATAGCAATAGTAAGATTTTATATTCTAAACTTGTAAATATAATTTCCTTATCTTCCTTATATACAACTGCTTTATTAATATCTATTTTTATATTTTTGTATTGAATTATACTTGCATTTTTTTCATTTTTGCCATAACGTCTTAAAACTGAATTGATTCTAGATATTAATTCTCTTGTTCTAAATGGTTTTATAATATAATCATCTGCTCCTAAGTCTAAGCCTAATACAACACTTGTTTCTTCATCTTGAGCTGTTAAAAATATTACAGGAATATCTATAGTTTGTTTTATTTTTTTACAAATTTCAAATCCATTACCATCAGGTAAACCTACATCTAATAAAATTAAGTCTATGTCTTTTTGTTCTAAATTCTCCATACATTGTTTAAAATTTAATGCTGATACTACTTCAAATTTTTCTTGTTCTAATGAATATTTTAATCCCATAATAATTGTTTCATTGTCTTCTACTAATAATATCTTTTTCATTTTACCACCTTTTTAGAAAATTTTTGGAATAAATATAATAAGTCCTATTATTGCTGAAAAAATTGCTGATACTAAAACTGCTCCTGCTGCTACGTCTTTTGCTATTTTTGCTTTTGTTTTTTTCTCCATTGTAACTAAATCAACTACATTTTCAATTGCAGTGTTAACTAATTCTAATGATATTACCAGTCCAAATAAAATCATACAAATAATCCATTCTATTGTGCTTATTTTTAATATAATTCCACTTATTATTACTAGCATCATCATACAGATATGTATTTTTAGATTTCTTTCTTCTTTTATTGCTACTATTATTCCTTGTATTGCATATTTAAAACTATTTATAAATTCTTTCATTTATTATATCACCAATTCTATTTTACTAAAAATATTGGTTTTTATCAATAGTTAGTTAAATTTGAAATTTTATAGTATAATAAAAAGTTAGATTTTATAATTTTTTGATTTTTTAAAACCTTTGTCACAAATTTCGACAAAAAAAATGAGACAGATTTAACCTGTCCCAATTGTCTCGCATTTATCCTAATGCAACATCTAAAATCATCATTAATACAAATCCACAAACAACACCAAGAGTTGATAAATTCTTGTTTTCTTTTACTGATTCTGGTAATAATTCTCTAGCAACCACTATAATCATCGCTCCTGCTGCAAATGATAGTAAAAATGGTAACATACTTCTAATTGATACTACTAGCAATACTCCTATTACAGCTGATATTGGTTCAACTAATGCTGATGCCTGACCTATCATAAATGCTTTACCTTTAGAAAAGCCTTCACTTCTTAAAGGTAACGAAACAGCTGCACCTTCTGGTAGGTTTTGTATACCTATACCTACTGCTAACATAACAGCACCTATTACTGTCATACCTGGTATCCCACTAGCAATTCCTCCAAATGCTACACCGATAGCCATTCCTTCTGGTATATTATGAATAGTTATCGCTGATACCAATAAAATGCTCCTTTTTAATGATGCTTTACTCATACTTCTTTTACTTCGCAATACTTTATCTAAAAATTTATCTGATAGTAATACAAATATACCTCCACTTACAAATCCAATTGTTGGTAAAAGCCATTCTATGTATCCTAGCTCTTTAGATAGTTCTAACGAAGGCGATAACAATGACCAAAAAGAAGCTGCTATCATTACACCTGCACTGAATCCTAATACTGTATCTAAAACTTTTCTATTCATTTCTTTAAAAAAGCAAACTATTAAGGCTCCTAGTGCTGTAATTCCCCATGTAAATGTTGTTGCAATTAATGCTTGAATTGCAGGATGTAAATTTTCAAACCAATCCAATTTAATTCACCTCACATTACATATTATGACATTATTTTTATTTTTGTTAACAATAATTTTATCTATCTTTTTTAGCTTTTTTAAATATTTCCATCGTAAACAAAACAGGGATTGTTAATAATAATAGCACTAATACCTCTTTAATTTGAACTACTGATATTTTTAAGAAATTTGCTAGAGTAGGCACACTTACAATTACTACTTGTATTAAAGATGTAATTATAATAGACCCAATTAAAAATTTATTACATATAAATGGTATTTTAAATAATGATATTTTTTCACTTCTACAATTAAATATATGGATATTTTCCATAAACACCATTAGCGTTAGCAATAAAGCTCTAGTAGTTTCTATATCTGTCTTTTTCACCTTTAATAAATACACATATACAATAAATTCTACAATTGCCATTATAACTGATGATATAAAGATTTCATTTATTAATAATTTATTAAAGATTTTTTCATCCTTTTTCTTCACCTTTTTATTCATTACATCTTCTATATCTTTTTCAAATGCCAAGGCATCTCCTTGAATTCCATTACTAATCAAATTCAACCATAATAATTGAATTGCAACAAGTGGAATTGGCAATCCAAATATAATTGCAAGAACAAATAATATAATTTCTGAAAATCCTGTTGATAACAATAAATATATTACTTTTCTTATATTATTATAAGCTTTTCTTCCTTCTTCTACTCCTTTTACAATACTAGAAAAATTATCATCTACAATTATCATATTTCCAGTTTCTTTTGCAATATCTGTTCCACTTCCCATTGCAACACCAATATTTGCTGCTTTAAGTGCTGGTGTATCATTAACACCATCTCCTGTAACTGCTATAAATTCTCCATCATTTTTAAATTTTTCTACAATCTCTAATTTTTCAATTGGAGTAACTCTTGCATGGACATCATCTATTCCTAATCTCTTTGCTATTGCTTCAGCTGTAAGTTTGTAATCTCCTGTTATCATAGATACTCCAATACCCGCTTTTTTACACTCATTAATTGCTTCTGCAACATCTTCTCTAATTGGATCCACAAATGCTACCATACCTATATAAGTAAGTTTTGGAATGTCTTTTTCTGTATATTTATTATCTCCTAAATTTGTAGCTACACCTTTTGCTAGTGCAATTACTCTAAATCCTTCATTAGATAGATTGTCAGCTTGATTTATAATTTTATTATAATCTAACTCTACTACATTTTCACCAAACTGCATTTTATCACAAAATTCTAGAACTTTTTCCACTCCACCTTTAACAGTTGAAATATAGTTTATTCCTTTATCTGAATTTTCTTTATATAGAACAGATGAGTATTTTAATCGTGATTCATACGGAATCATATCTATAATTTCACAGTCTTTTTTCACATTTAATTTATATCCCAATGCTAAAAAAGCAATATCTATTGCATCACCATGATACTTCCATTTTTCATTCTCAAACTTTAAATCTGCTTCATTGTTAAGCATCCCTAATTTAGCAATTTCTTTTATTTGATTTATACTTGCTTTTTCCATATTTTCATCAGTTTCCGCTTCTCCTAAGTCATTATACCCTACACCTGTTATATAAGCAGTATTATCATTAGGAAGTACTACTCTTTTAGCTGTTTGTTCATTTACTGTAAGAGTTCCTGTCTTGTCTGTTGCAATCCTTGTACAACTTCCTAAACTTTCTACTGCATTTAATTTTTTAACAATAACATTTTTCTTTGCCATTTTAGAGGCAGATATTGACAAAACAATTGTCATTGCAATTGTTAAACCTTCTGGAATTGCTGATACTGTTAGTGCAACTACTGTTGAAAATATATCTGAAATACTATAAGATTTTAAATATAAAAATATAGACATAATACTTGCAAATAGTATAAATCCAATACTAATCTGCTTAGAAAAGTTTTCCATTCTTATTATTAATGGTGATTTTGTTTCTTCGCTTGTTATTACATTTTCTGCAACTTTTCCAAATTCTGTATTTTTACCTACAGATATTACAACTCCTTTTCCTCTTCCTTTTGTTACAATAGTTCCTGCATAAGCTATATTAATTCTATCTACTAAATCTGCTCTATCTTCTTGTATTTCTGTATCTTTAAATTTAGGAATTGATTCTCCTGTAAGTATTGATTCATCTATTGATAATTCATTTACTTCTATTAATCTCAAATCTGCTGGAACTTTATCTCCAGATTCTAATAAAATTATATCTCCAACTACAATATTTTCTGAATCTATTAGTTTAACTTCTCCATCTCTTAGAACTTTTGAATTAATTCTTATCATATTTTCTAGTTTTTGGCTATTCTTTTCTGAGTTCCACTCTTGGTGAGTTCCTATTATTGAATTTATTATAATTACAGCAAAAATAAAAATAGCATCAGCTTGAGCTTTTGTAAGTATTGCAAATATTGCTGCCACTACTAATATTGCTATTATTGGGCTTTTAAATTGTTCTATAAAAATTTGTAATAAAGTTTCCTTTTTTGCTTTGGGGATTGTATTTTTTCCATTTTTTTTGATTCTTATTTCTGCTTCTTTGTCTGTTAGCCCCACTTTACTTGTATTAAAATACTTTAATACTTCTTCTATATTTTTATTCCACATAAAAATAAAACTCCTTTTTGGTTATTGTTACCATTAAGAAGTTTTTTATTCTTCATTTTATTAAGTCCTTCACTACTTCACTCGCTATGATTAATCCTGCACAAGATGGCACAAAAGAAATACTTCCTGGTACTTGTTTTTTTGTATCATCTTTATCTATCATTTGTTGTAATAATTCTTGATTAGGTTTTATTGGCTCTTCTTTTGAGTACAAAACTTTTAATTTTTTAATTTCTCTTGCTTTTAACTCTTTTCTCATAACTTTAGCTAATGGACATACGCTTGTATTATAAATATCATCAATTTCAAACATTTCAGGTTTTAACTTATTGCCTGTTCCCATTGAAGAAATGATTGGTATATTTAATTTATTACATTCCATAACTAATGAAATTTTAGCTGTAATTGTATCAATTGCATCTACTACATAGTCTATAGTTTTATCTATTATATTGCTATTTGAATCTGGCATATAGAATTCTTTATATATTGTTACTTTAGCTTCTGGATTTATTTCTAAAATTCTTTCTTTCATTACATCCACTTTATATTTTCCTAATGTTTTTTTAGTTGCTATTAATTGTCTATTTAAATTTGTTATGCTTACTGTATCATTATCAATTAAAATAAAGTTTCCAATACCCGCTCTTGCTAATGCTTCTACCACAAAAGACCCTACTCCACCAATTCCAAATATTGCAACTTTTGCATTATGTAATTTTTCTAACCCTTGTTTTCCAATTATTAGTTCTGTTCTTGAAAATTGATTTATCATTTTTTCCTCTTTTCATATTTAATTTATCATTATATTATTACTTTTTGAATATTCGATTGTTATTCCTTCACCTTTATGTGGATATTTTGTTGAATATACTGTGTCAACAGTAAATATCATTGCTAATAATATGCATACTATTATTTTAACTTTAGTTGTTACTTTTTGGAATTGTTTTTCTAAAAATGGAGCTACAAAGTATACACAAATACAACTTCCAAATCCAAAAAATAATGCACATTCCAAACATATTCTACCATTTATATTCATAAATGTTCCTGTATAATCCCAATACTTTATTCCTTTAGTCATTTCTATATACCATGATGTTAAATATTCTATTATTGAACAAATTATCATGTTCACATTAAATGTTAAAAGTGGGTTTTTTAACATCTTTCTTATAATTTTAAATTTGGTTAATAAAATTATAGTAGTACATCCTGTTCCATATATAGGAAGCCATGGGCCATATAAACTTCCTCTGTTTACTAATATTCCATCTCTAAATAAATATAGTCCTACTTCCCATAACCATCCAACAAATGAAAAGGTAAAGAAGAATAATATAATAGATGTTATTTCGTAATTTTTACTATAATCTATTTTTATCTTTTTATTATATTTGTCTGGATATTGTAACAATCCATGATTTTCATATAAGTTTTCGTCATTTAATGCTTCATATTGCATTTTTTTATTTTGTATATATTCTTTTCTTAATATTGTATATAATTGTGTATATGATGCTTTAACATAAGGTGTTACATATATTCCAGCTAATCCAAATGTAATATATTCTAAGATGTGCCATCCTAAAAAGCTTAAATCCATATAAAATGTTTTTAATTTATTTCCGTTCATCATTTCTCTTGACATTTTTATTGCATCATTTGGTTTTATGTTTGTATTTTCTGCAATTATAAAAGGCACCATTTTATAAGAATATTCTTTTATTATTCCCCCAATTATTGTTAAGTTCCATAAGTCTTTATATATATTACGTAAAAGTATTGTTTTTACACAGTTCCAATATCTTCCTTTTCTATATGGATATAAAATTCGTTTAAATTTCGTTTTTTTATAGTTTTTACTTTCTAAGAATATTCTACTTTCTCCTACTACAATAGGGTTTGTTAGGAAAATTTTTATTAGAAGTCCTAAAAATGTTGTTATTATAATAAGGAATTCTGCTATTTTTAATTTTGTACTATAATCTGTTATAGAATTTACAAATTTTTGTAATTGTGTTTGTCCATTTGTTATTGTATTGAAAATAACATAAAATGTACCTTTTGTTACATTGTGTTTTTCGTTTAAGTTTTTTATTGTTCCATCTGCTGTTCCAAATAAAATTTGACTTATTATACTGTCTATGTATTTATTTATTGAGATTTCCCCTTCATTGCTTTCTAGTAACCTTATTTCTTCTCCTCTTGTTTGTCTTATTAAGATTTCTGTTATATTTTTTATGTTTGATATTCCATTTTTGTTGCTTTTATATTCTCCTAATATGAAGGACATTATAAATCCTACAAAGATTAGTGTCCATATATTGTTTTTTATTATTTTTTTACTTTGTTTTTTTATTTCTTTTATTTTCCACATTTCTTTTTCCCTTTTGTTTAGTTTTTTTTATTATATCATTTGTGTTTTTTATTTTCTAGTGTTTGCAAAAAATCTAGTTCAAAAATGTATTTTTTTCGAAAAATGTATTGACAAATTCTGTTCATAATATTATAATATCAATTGTCGTTAGGCAAATCCAGTTCAATTATATATGCAGATGTGGCGGAACTGGTAGACGCACAGGACTTAAAATCCTGCGGTTGAATAAACCGTGCCGGTTCGATTCCGGCCATCTGCACCACAAGCAATTTTCGTCGAACTTTTTGAAAGTCTTGATATAACTTAATTTTAAGGCTATAAAAATTTTGATGAACACAAAAATCTTATTCCAACTCTTAGGAGTTGGACTTTTTTTGACTAAAACTATTGAAAAAAGGAGGTTTTTGTGATATTATGTTACATATTATTAAAAAACAAATCAATATGAGTGATGAATTACACTCTAAAATCAAGTGGGCGTGTCGTATAAACTCCATTAAACAACAACCCGAAATTATAACTGGGTGTTTAAGAATAATTGAACATACGAATTTAGCGTATGTAGAGCCCCATAGAGTAATCATAAATAACAAATTATTGTTATTCTTTAATGAACATGATTACTTCTACGTAACAGATTTAAGGAAAAAGTATCCAATGTCCAAGTTACAAGAATACATATCATAGGAGAAAACGGCAAAACATTTTAGAGTTTTAAAAAATTATACTATATTGGTTTATTTGTGTTTTTTAAGAGAATTATAGAGATAGTTAATAATAAATATAAAACTCTAAAGTGCTAATAGCCAAACCTATGCTATGTGGCACTTTTTTAGTTGCCTTTCTATTCATAATTTGGAAGGAGGAATATTTATAGAATGAATGGAGAAACAAAAAAGGCAGGAATTTATATTCGTGTTAGTACAGAAGATCAAGCAAGAGAACGGATTTAGTTTAGGAGAACAGGAAGAAAAACTAAAACAGCTTTGTAAATATAAGGAATATGAGATATTCAAGGTTTACAAAGATGCAGGAATTAGTGCAAAAGATATGGAACACAGACCAGCTTTTCAGCAAATGCTAACAGATATGAGAGCAGGCAAAATCAATTATATTGTAGCATATAAGCTAGATAGAGTTACAAGGTCTGTAAGAGATTTAGAGGTGTTAATATCAGACCTAGAAAAGCACAATTGCTACCTCGTTTGCGATAGAGATGATGTAAATACCTCAACCGCTAATGGAAGATTCTTTGTAAGAATGCTAACAGTGTTATCACAATTAGAAATTGAAATAGTATCAGAAAGAACAAAATTCGGTTTAACAGGAGCAATAAAATCTGGTCATATTCCTAATAGGTGTCCACTTGGATACAAAAGAGAAGGCAAGAAAATGATAATTGATGAAACTACAAAAGATTTGGTAATTAGAATATTTAATATGTATCTTGAAGGCAAAAGCTATCAAACAATAGCAAATATTCTAAATGAAGAACAAGTACCAACACAAACAAAAGCAAAATGGAAAGATTCTACCATAGAGAAAATGATAAACAACAAAATCTATATGGGAGATTATGAAAGATTTAAGAGAGTTGGCAAAGAACAAGGAAAAGAACCAGTTATTTATAGAGATGTAGTAGAACCAATAATTTCAAGAGCTACGTTTGATGAGGTACAAGCCCAAAAAGAGAAAAATCAAAGAGCATTTTGCAGAGATAGAGTTTATATCTTTATGCAAAAGCTAATATGCCCAAAGTGTGGAAAGCTAATGACTTGTAAAGGAGCAGGTGGAAAAAAGAAAAAGTATATGTATTATCATTGCATAGACTGTAAGCTATATTTAAGAGAAGATTTAATTGAAGATGTAACAATGAATCTGATTATGAATTTAATAGAATATGATATGACAGTAAAGCAATACTTCTTCCCTGTTTTAGCAGATAAAAAAGAACGAGATACAGCAAAACTAGATAAAGAAATTGCAAATTTGAAAAAACAAAAGAATAGAATTAAAGAAGCATATATAAAAGGAATTGTAGAAGTAAACGATTTTTCTGAAGAATATAAAGTAATTGAAGAAAAATTAAACTTGTTAGAAGAAAAAAGAATACAAACAATAGACTTAAATAAACAGACCTTTTCCCCACAACAAATAATGGCTGATAGAGATGTAGAAAAAGAAAAACTGCTTCGTTCTAATGAATTTTATGATATGTTAATGCTTCAATGGAGTAATAAAACCAAAGAAGAAAAACAAGAATTTATTTCAAAATTCATAGAAAATGTTACGATTGATAAAAATGAAAAAGGCACTTATGAATTAGTAAATATAAAATTTAGAAGTAGTTTTATTGAACAAATTTGTAAGATTTTGGACTATGGAATGTTTGACTTTACATTTCCTTGCACCATAGGAAAAGAAGAAGCTACAGTTACTACAACAGTACAAATGGACAAGAAAGAATTACAAGAATATATGGAAAGATTAAGCGATTATTATGAAGTTTCATACTATGAATTAGATAGACCAGACGCACCTAAAAAAGGCTATCAAAAGAAATATTATAGAATAAAAGAAACAAATGAAAATGGAGAAAGACTATTCAAATTGGTAGAGTTAATTGCTAATGACAAGAGCTTTCCTATTCAAAAAGATAATCATATTATAGGTGAAATTCGTGTAAAAGAACGAGAAAAAGTTAGTTAAAAATAAAAAATTATGGAGGTAAAAACAAATGGAAAATAAAGAAATAAAAGAAAATAAATATGGAATTGAATACACAAAACAAGGAGATTATTATATGCCAAATCTAGTATTAGAAAAAGAAAAAGTAGAATTAAACAAGTATGGTAGAGCAAGATTAGACTATCTAAAAACAAATAAAAAAGCAGAATATATGATAATGTTTACAAAAGGAACTCTTAATAAACATCTAAAAGAAGTACAAGAAACAGCCGAAAAAAGATTAGATTTTATGATAAATGAATTAGTAAAAAAAGAAAATATAACAGAAGAATTGAAATCAAAAAATCAATTAGCTTGGGTAGCAGCAATGAATTCTATTAAAGCACAAGCAGAAGAAATTATATATAGTGAACTAATTTATGTGTGAGTACAACCTAAAAATATTGATTTAGCAAGCAACGTATTTGTACTCACGCCACAAATACTAATAAGAATGGGACAAGTCCCAAACCCTAATACGAAAAAAGAAAGCGAGATGAATTCATGAGAAGTAGAAATATAAAAATAAATATATTTTTGAATGAAGAAGAAAATAGAATACTAAATGAGAAAGTAAGAAAATCTGGATTAAATAAATCAGAATTCTTTAGAAAAATAATTTTAGATTATCAGCTAAAAGAAAAGCCAGACGAAAAGTTTTATGAAATACTATCACAGCTTCGTGGTATGGCAACGAACTTAAATCAAATGTCAAGAGTTTATAACCAGTATAAAGGCTATGTAAATGAAAATAAATATGCTACCCTATATAATCAAATACAAAATTTTATATTAGCATTAGAAGAAGTTTATCTTATACCACAGAAATCAAAAAACGTTAGTGGGTAGTAATAGATTATGGCAGTAACAAAAATATGGAAAGTAAAAGACAGACTAGATATTACAATAGACTATGCAGTAAATCGGAGAAAAAACAGAAGAAAAATTATATGTATCAGGTATAAATTGTATGCCTGATACATCATACCAAGAAATGATAAATATAAAAAAACAATTTTTCAAAACAGATGGAATACAATGCTTTCATGCAGTACAATCTTTTGTAAAAGGAGAAATAACACCAGAGCAAGCACATGAGATTGGTATGAAACTTGCTGAAGAACTATGGGGAGATAAATTTCAAGTAGTAGTTACAACACATTTGAATACAGATAATTT
>CAOJQV010000007.1 GCA_948441945.1 uncultured Clostridium sp.
ATAAAGAAAATAAGAGATATTTAAAGATATTACTAGAAAATATAGATAGGAGGTGTAACATCAATGACTTCCTATGAACTGATTTGGAAACTAATTGTGATATTGCTATTAAGTAATAACAACGATAAAGACCAAAACACAAACAAAGAATAATCTTTGAGACAGGCGACCACCTGTCTTTTTCTTTTATAAAAAAAGAGATATGCGACCACATATCTCAGTGCAAATCAAACTGACTTCCTATGACTTGCTAGCTAATGTTATTATAACATTATTGATATTATATGTCAAATAATTTTTCAAAATTCATATTTTATAAAAATTAAAAAAATAGTAAATCGGAATTATTATATTACAATAATATCACTACAAATTAAAATTTAAAAATGGAAATATACTAATAATTATAAAAGTATAAAAACTAGCAAAAACACCTTGCAGTAATTTTCCATAAAAATAAGGCTTTATTGACAAATCACTTTTAGAAATAATACTCCAAATTTGTAGTAATACAGAAATTCCACCAAATCCTAATACAAAAGCAGTTATAATAATATTAGTAGAAATCTCTTTTATATGAATATTAGAAATATAATTAATACCATTAGTAATCTCTAAAAATCCAGTTAGCATACCAGAAATAAAAGAAGTATCAATATGCAAAAAATTAAATAAAGGTGTTAAACTAATAGTTAAAGTATTTAGAATCCCACTTGACTTTAAAATAGATATAATACTAGAAAAGATTACAACAAAACCACCAATCATTAAAATAGTAGATATACTGTTTGTAATGCTTTTACCTAGAACTTCACCTAAATTAGAAAAAGTAACATTAGTATTTTTAGTCAAGTTTGAGTTTGTAGACATATCAGTTTTGTAAGTAATAGAATTATATTTCCAAAACCTAAAAATTATACCAACAGTAATACTTGCTAAAACATGAGTTATTAATAACAATAAACCAATAGTAGAATTTCCAAACATACTAATACCAACTGTTCCAACAATAAATAATGGACCAGAATTATTAGTAAAACTTAATAATCGTTCACATTCTTCTTTTGAACAAATATTATTTTCTCTAAAATTACAAGCGATTTTTGCTCCAATAGGGTATCCACTAATTAGTCCCATTATAAAACAAAAAGCTCCTTTACCATTAATATTAAATAATGGTTTCATTAGATTATTAAAAAATCTTCCTAAAATATTTACAATATTTGTATTAATCAATAATTCTGTTGCCACAAAAAAAGGAAATAGAGAAGGAACAACAGAATTAGCCCAAAGAGAAAGACCATTTTTAACAGCTGGTAAATTGCTGTTTGAAAATAATAATAAGCAAAAACAAAATGCCAAAAAACATAAAGCCAGAAAATTTCTTTTAATTTTTATAATATAGAAACAACATTTAGATAACATAGTATCACCATTAAAATATATGTTAATATAATAAAATATATCCATAAAATTTTTTAGGAGGTGATTTTATAAAAAATAAATTACTGAAAATATTATTTTTGGCTTTTATATTTACTTTTTCTATTGTTAGTAATATATATGCATTAACAACACAGTCTGAACTAAAATATCAAGGAATTGATGTAAGTAATTGGCAAGGATACATAGATTATAATCAAGTAAAAAACTCAGGAATAGAAATTGTATATATAAAAGCAAGTCAGGGAACGGATATAAAAGACAGATATTTTGATATTAATTATCAAAATGCAAAAGCAAATGGATTAAAGGTTGGATTTTATCATTTTTTAACAGCAACAAATGTAGAACAGGCAAATCAGGAAGCTGTGTTTTTTGCATCAGTAATCTCTCGGAAAACAATCAGATTGTAAATTGGTTTTAGATTATGAGCAATTTAATGGTGTTGGTAGAGAAGAAATAAATCAAATAGCATTGGCTTTTATACAAAGAGTAAAGGAATTAACACAAAAACAAGTAATTGTTTATAGTGATTTGTCTAATGCAGAAAATACTTTTAATTCAGAAGTAGCAAATAATGCTGAGCTATGGCTTGCTTATTATGGAAATTACTTAAACTTACAAAATGTAAATTCAAGTTGGAATTCTTTTATTGGAGTACAATATACAGATAGAGGCAGTGTTTCAGGAATTAGAGGATTTGTCGATAGGGATTTATATTCACAAGAGATTTTTTTAGATGATAATACAGAAATACCAAATACAGAAAATCCTAATGAGAGTTTTGGAACAGAAGTTATTGAATATACAGTAAATAGAGGAGATACACTAAGCCATATTGCATTAAGATATGGAACAACAGTACAAGAAATAGCTAATGTAAATGGAATTCAAAATCCAAATTTAATTTATCCAGGTGAAGTATTAAGAATTGTTACAAATACAAGTAATCATGGAAGTGAAACAAACGCTACTGGTAAAACATTTTACACAATAAAAAGAGGAGATACTTTGTGGAGAATTGCAAACAGATATGGAACTACTGTACAAAATATAGTAAATTGGAATAGAATTCAAAATCCGAATCTAATTTATCCAGGACAAAGAATAGTAATATATGGAAATAGTAATAGTTCAAGCAATCAATATTATTCATATACTGTAAAAAGAGGTGATAATTTATGGAGAATAGCAAGAAGATTTAGAGTTAGTGTAAGAAGAATAGCAATGTTAAATGGAATTCAAAATCCAAGATTAATTTATCCAGGACAAATTTTAAAAATATAATTGTATAAAAATAAAAAAATAGTAAATACTCTTTCTAGATAAGTTTTAGGGGGAGTATTTTTTATGGATGAAAAAGAAGAAAAGGAAGATACAACAAATTATGGAGAATTTATTACATCATATTTTGCATGGGTTCCATTACCAGTACAAAAAGAAAAGGCAGAAGAAATTGAAAATATGACAAAAAAAGAAGAAAATAAGAGATAAAAGAAGAAAAGATAAAATTTAGTAAAAATAAAGGTCAAAAAAAGTCAGAAAAAGTCAAAAATGAAATTTGAAAAAGTAAATAAAAAGATTATAATTATATTGTAGGTTAAAGAAAGTCAAAGACAGATAAAAAGGAGGAAATAAAATGAGAATGTCAGACATAATAGAAGATTTTATTAAAGATTTATTTGGAGAAGATGAGGAATTCATTGAAATACAAAGAAATGAATTGGCAGAACACTTTAATTGTGTACCATCACAAATTAATTATGTAATATCAACTAGATTCAAACCATCACAAGGATACTATGTTGAAAGTAAAAGAGGTGGTGGAGGAAACATCAAAATAAAAAAAATAACTAATACAAAATCAGAATATATCATGCATATAATAAACAATATAGGAAAAGAGATAACAGCAAATGAAATTGACATCTTATTAAGCGATTTCTTGACTTACAAAATAGTAACAGCTAATGAAGCAAAGTTACTAAAAGTAGCAACAAGTGATAATGTACTTCGTTTAACTAATGATATAAAAGACGAAGTAAGAGCAAGAATATTCAAAAATATGTTATTAAATATAGAATAGGAGTGGTTAATATGTTATGTGAAAACTGTGGAAAAAGAGAAGCGAACGTAAGATATTCAGAAAATATTAATGGAGCAAAAAAAGAGTTACATTTGTGCGAAGAATGTAGCAAAAAGTTAGGAATAACAGATAAAATGCACTTTAGAATGCCATCACTAGACTTTTCAAATCTTTTTGGAAGCTTTTTAGAAGATTTTAGTACACCAAACTTTATGCCATTATTAAGTGAAATGAAAAAAATTGAATGTAATAGTTGTGGCTCAACATTTGAAGATATTATAAACACAGGAAGATATGGATGTCCAAATTGTTATGAAGTTTTTGAAGACAGGATGGACCCAATCTTAAAAAAACTACAAGGAGCAAATAGGCATAATGGAAGATTAGGAAAAATATCAGACAATAAAGTAAAATTTGAAAAAAGTGAGGAAAATGTTTCAACTAATAGTACTGAAAATAAGCTAGAAAAATTACAAGAAGATTTAAAATCGGCTATTAAAGAAGAAAGATATGAAGATGCAGCCAAAATAAGAGATGAAATAAAGAAAAAAGAAAAATAAAAAGCCCCCATGGAGGCAGGCTTGAATAAAGGTAATTATCTTAACAGGTCTATAAATTCTTTTGAATGATGACCAAGAGACTTATGTATTGACAGTAGGCAACTTAGAACATCTTCATGTGTAAGGGCAACAAGCGGGAATTCATCATCATCATAAAATGCAATTATCTCTTTGAGATATTCAGATTTTATTGATCTTTTGATAAAACCAGCCATGTAAGCTAAAGTATTGTTACCTTTGATACTTAAGATTTCTTCAGCAAAAATTAACTTAAAGAAATCGGTTAATGAAAATTGCATTTTTTCCATATACATCTACCTCCAATATGGGGTCTCCACAATAAAGTGGGCTAGGACTATAATATAACTAGTCCAATAATTAAAGTTTCTATGTAATCATATAAAATTAACATAAAATTGTCAAGTTTAAAAAAGGAGGAAAAATAGTATGAATTGGTATTTACAAAGTGGAAGAGACTCAGATGTAGTAACAAGTACAAGAATAAGATTTGCAAGAAATATACAAGGCTTCAAGTTTAATTTAAAAACAAAAAATGAAGTAGATAAATTAAAAAACAAAATAAAAGAAAATCTATATTCAATTGGCTATAATCTAAAATATTTAGAACTAAAAGATATGGATGATATAACAAAAATGAGTTTAGTAGAAAAGAATCTAATTAGTCCTGAATATGCTTTAAACAAAAATGATATAGGAGCAATATTAATAAATGATGAAGAAAATATATGTATTATGATAAATGATGATGACCATTTAAAAATACAAGTTTTTAGTTCGGGATTTGAATTGGAAAATACTCTTAATTTTGCAATTGAATTAGATAAAAAGATAGAAGATTTATTGGGATATTCAATTAACAAAAAATATGGATATTTAACAACTCTTCCTACAAATTGTGGTACAGGATTAAAAGCATCTGTTTTAGTACATTTACCAGCACTTGAAAAGACGAGAAATATTGATAGAGTTTTTTATACAATAAATAATTTTGATATTAATATAAGAGGCGAATATGGACAAGATAATGAAAATGCTCAAAATGTATATCAAATTTCTAATAAGAAAACTTTAGGTGTAACAGAGCAAGAAATTATAGAAAATATTAAAGTGGTAACAAACAAATTAATTGAACAAGAAAGAAAAGCAAGGAAATTTTTAGCTAAAGATAATATTGATTTGGAAGATACGATTTATAGAAGTTTTGGAATATTGAAAAATTGTAGGAAAATTTCATTAGATGAATCACAAAGATTAATTTCAAATGTAAAGATGGGAACTGACTTAGGAATTATAAAAGAGTTGACAGATAGCAAAGTGCAAAAGTTAATTTTATTTACAAAACCTGCAAGTATGCAAAAATATTTGGGTGAGCAATATGAAACTTTAGAAAGAGATATTAAAAGGGCTGAGGTTATTAAGAATATAATGAATGAAAAATAAAATGTCCCACAAGTAAACGTCCCTTTTGGGACAAAAGAACTGTCCCCAATGGGACATGGTGAAGAAAGGAAGTGCATAAAATGACATACAAATTTACAAAAAGAGCAAATAAAGCAATAGAAATTGCAAACGATATAGCCTTAGAATTAGGGCATAGTTATATTGGAACAGAACACATTTTGTATGGATTAGCTAAAGAAGGGGCAGGAATCGCAACAAAAGTTTTAGAAAATCAAGATGTAACAGCAGATGACATCTTAAGCAAAATGGAAGAATTAATTGGTAGAGATGAGCCAATATCAAATATTGTAGATTTTACTCCAAGAACTAAAAGAGTAGTAGAATCAGCATTTCTTGAAGCTAGGAAATTAGGATATAACTTTATAGGAACTGAACATATTTTAATAGGAATTTTAAGAGAGGGCGATTGTATTGCAACTAAGATTTTATTAGATTTAAATGTTAATATTCCTAAATTATATAATGAAATTGTAAAAATAATTAATGAAGGTGAAGATTATCGCCAAGATGGAAATGAAGATGGAGAAAATATTAGTAGTAAAAAAAGAATAAAAGGAAATGGAAGCTACAATCAAACTCCAACTTTAAATCAATTTGGAGAAGACTTAACTAAAAAAGCAGAAGAAGGAAAATTAGATCCAATTATAGGAAGAAAAGATGAAATTGAAAGAGTAATTGAGATTTTATCAAGAAGGACAAAAAATAATCCTTGTTTAATAGGAGAACCAGGTGTTGGAAAAACAGCAGCTGTTGAAGGATTGGCAGAAAAAATAGTTGCTGGAGACGTTCCAGAAATTTTAAAGGAAAAAAGAGTTGTGACATTAGATATTTCAGGCATGGTTGCAGGTGCTAAGTATAGAGGAGATTTTGAAGAGAGAATAAAAAAAGCACTAAACGAAGTAAAAAAAGTAGGAGATATTATTTTATTTATAGATGAAATTCATACTATTGTTGGTGCTGGTGCTGCAGAAGGTGCAATTGATGCAGCAAATATTTTAAAACCACTCCTTGCTAGAGGCGAAATTCAACTAGTAGGTGCTACAACATTAAATGAATATAGAAAATTCATTGAAAAAGATGCAGCATTAGAAAGAAGATTTAGCCCAGTCACAGTAAATGAACCATCAGAAAATGACACGATTCAGATTTTAAAAGGAATTAGAGATAAATATGAAGCACATCATAATGTAAAAATCACAGATGAAGCAATAGATGCAGCTGTTAAGTTATCAGCTAGATATGTAAATGATAGATTTTTGCCAGATAAAGCTATAGATTTAATTGATGAAGCATCTTCTAAAGCAAGATTAAGAACGTTTACAGAGCCAGACACTTTAAAAAAATTACAAGAAGAAATTGAAAAAATAAAAAGCGAAAAAGAAGAAGCAGTATTTAATCAAAAATTTGAAAAGGCAGCAGAATTAAGAGATAAAGAAAAGGGACTAAAAGAAAAATACGAGAAAGAAAATACAAAATGGAAAAATAAAAATACAAAGGAAATTGTAACAATATCAGAAGAAAATATTGCAGAGATAATTGCAAACTGGACAGGAATTCCAGCTAAAAAAATTACAGAAGATGAAAACAAGAAGTTAAAAAATTTAGAAGTAGAGCTTCATAAAAGAGTTATTGGACAAAATGAAGCAGTAGAAGCGGTAGCAAAAGCAATTAGAAGAGGAAGAGTTGGATTAAAAGACCCAAAAAGGCCAATAGGTTCATTCTTATTTTTAGGCCCAACAGGAGTTGGAAAAACAGAACTTTCAAAAGCATTAGCAGAAGTATTATTTGGTGATGAAGATTCAATGATTAGAGTAGATATGTCTGAATTTATGGAACCACATTCAGTATCTAAACTAATAGGGTCACCCCCAGGATATGTAGGATTTGACGAAGGCGGACAGCTAACAGAAAAAATTAGAAGAAAACCATATTCAGTTATATTATTTGACGAAATTGAAAAAGCACATCCAGATGTTATGAATATGTTACTTCAAATATTAGAAGATGGAAGATTAACAGACAGTCAAGGAAGAACAGTAAACTTTAAGAACACAGTAATCATTATGACATCTAATTTAGGAGCAAGATTAATAACAGATAAGAAATATTTAGGATTTAATCATAGTACAGATAGCAAAGAAGATATTCAAAAAGAATATGAAACAACAAAAAAAGAAGTTATGGCAGAACTAAAAAAAGAATTGAGACCTGAATTTATTAACCGTATAGATGAAATTATAGTATTTCATAAATTAAATGATGACGAAATAAATAAAATTATAGAAATAATGTTAAAAGAAGTAGTAGAAAGACTAAATGAACAAAAATACAAAATTGAACTACAACCAGAAGTAAAAGAATTAATAGCTAAAGAAGGAATTGACAAAAACTTTGGAGCAAGACCGCTTAGAAGAACTATCCAAAATTTAGTAGAAGATACTCTAGCAGAAGCAATTTTAGATGGAAAGTTAAAGAAAAATAAAAATACCAGATTTACAGTTAAAGATGGAAAGATGATACAAGTGTGACAAAAGGGTTGTCCCTTTTTGTCACATCTTTTCTTTAATAGCTGTAATAATTACAAAATAAAATTAGAAAAAAATACCAATACTATTGATAAATTAAAAAAAATGTAGTATACTAATTGATGTAAACCTTTTACTTAGCTTAAAGCAAGCACCAAAACTTAAAGCTCAGTTAAAGGAGATAAAAAAATAGGAGGTGTAAAACATGACAAAGGAAAGAAAACAAGAAATCATTAATACTTATAAAAGAGAAGAAAAAGATACTGGTTCACCAGAAGTACAAATAGCCCTTTTAACAGAAAGAATTAATGAATTAACAGAACACTTAAAAGTTCATGTAAAAGATAATCATTCAAGAAGAGGATTATTAAAAATGGTTGGTAAGAGAAGAAACTTATTAAACTATTTATCAAAAAAGGATGTTCAAAGATATAGAGACATCGTAGAAAAATTAGGATTAAGAAAATAATTTCATAAAATAGCCTATGCAAAACAAAAGATTTAGCGTAGGCTATTTGTGGGAATTAACTTAAAAGTAATTATAAACTAAAATTTAGGTAAGTAGCTTGTATAATATTCTGAAATAAGCAGAATATTATAGAGGTTACAATCTAAATTTAGTTTAAATTTTAAGAGTAAAGAAGGAGTGTCCCTACATCCCTGAAAAAAGGGATTTAAAGAACGTCCCTAAATCCCTAAGGAGGTAAAATATGTTTGAATTTATAAAAAAATGGTGCAAAAAAGAAGGAAAGGAAGAAAATAAAATGTTTAAAACTTATGAAACAGAATTAGCAGGAAGAAAACTTGTATTTGAAACAGGAAAAATGGCAGGACTTTCAAATGGAAGTGTATTAGTAAGATATGGAGAAACTGTTGTAATGGTAAATGTTACAGCGTCAAAAGAACCAAGAGATGGAATAGACTTTTTTCCATTATCAGTTGATTATGAAGAAAAATTATATGCAGTTGGAAAAATTCCAGGTTCATTTCAAAAAAGAGAAGGGAAACCAAGTGATAAAGCAATACTTACATCAAGAGCAATAGATAGACCTTTAAGACCTTTATTTCCAAAAGACTTTAGAAATGATGTAGTAGTAGTTGCAACTGTACTTTCAGTAGAACAAGACAATTCACCAGAAGTTGCAGCAATGATAGGCGCATCTGTAGCACTTTCAATATCAGATATACCATTTGGTGGACCAACAGCAGCAGTAAATGTAGGATTAGTAGATGGGAAAATTGTTATAAATCCAACAGAAACACAAAGAGAAGCTTCTGATTTAACTTTAACAGTTGCAGGAACAGAAAATAAAATAGCAATGATTGAAGCAGGAGCAAACGAAGTTCCAGATGATGTTATGTTAGATGCAATAAAAGCAGGACATGAAGAAATCAAAAAAATATGTAAATTTATAGAAAAGATGAAAGAAGAAATTGGAAAACCAAAATTTGAATATAAATCATTTGAGGTTGACCATGATGTATATGAATATATAGAAACAAACTTTGAAGAAGAAATAAAAACAGCACTTCAAGAAGAAGACAAAGAAACTAGAGACAATAATGTATCTGCAGTTTCTGAAAAAATTGCTATTTCTTATGCAGAAAAATTTGGAGAAGACGCTTTAGAAGAACACAAATCAGATATAGGAGAAGCCATATACAAATTACAGAAAAAATGTGTTAGAAATATGATTTTCTTTGAACATAAAAGAGTTGACGGTAGAGCAATTGATGAAATTAGACCATTGTCTTGTGAAATAGACTTATTACCAAGAGTACATGGAAGCGCTTTATTTACAAGAGGACAAACTCAAGTGCTTTCTGTTACAACACTTGGAATGATGTCAGAAGAACAAACTTTAGATGGAATAGATACAGAAGAATCAAAAAGATATATGCATCAATATAATTTCCCAAGCTATAGTGTAGGAGAAGCTAGACCATCAAGAGGACCAGGAAGAAGAGAAGTAGGACATGGAGCATTAGCAGAAAAAGCATTAGTTCCAGTATTACCTTCAAAAGAAGAATTTCCATATAGTATAAGAGTTGTGTCAGAAGTATTATCATCAAATGGTTCAACATCACAAGCAAGTATTTGTGGAAGTACATTAAGCTTAATGGCAACAGGTGTACCAATTAAGAGACCAGTTGCAGGAATTTCAACAGGATTAGTAACTAATCCAGAAGATGAAAATGACTATGTAATGTTAACAGATATACAAGGATTAGAGGACTTCTTTGGAGATATGGACTTTAAAGTTGGTGGTACAGAAAAAGGTATTACAGCAATTCAAGTTGATATTAAAGTTGATGGATTATCATATAAAGTTATTGAAGAAGCATTTGCAAGAACAAGAGAAGCCAGAAAACATATTTTAGAAGATATAATGTTACCAGTAATTTCAGAGCCTAGAAAAGAAATATCAAAATATGCCCCAAGAATAGTAACTACAAAAATTAAAACAGATAAGATAAAAGACGTAATTGGTAAAGGTGGAGAAACAATTAATAAAATAATTGATGAAACAGGGGTTAAAATTGATATTGAAGAAGATGGACAAGTATTTATCTATTCAACAGATTCTGAAAAGGCAAATCAAGCTCTAGAAATGGTAGAAGATATTGTAAAAGAAGTAGAAGTTGATGGAATCTACTTAGGAAAAGTTACAAGAATTACAACATTTGGAGCATTTGTTGATATAGGAGTAAATGGAAAAGAAGGATTACTTCATATTTCTAAAATTTCTAAAGAAAGAATTAAGAAAGTAGAAGATGTTCTTAAAGTTGGAGATAAAGTAACTGTAAAAGTTATTGGAATTGATGAACAAGGCAGAGTTAATTTAACAGCTATTTTAGAGGAAGAAAAATCAGAGTGACCCAAAAGTGACAGGCACCTGTGGCATATTTTTAGGAGAGGAGAAAGTTTAACTTACTTCTCTTTTTTTAATGTCTACAGGTGCCTGTCACTTTTGGGTCATTTAATAGTTATTATATATGTGGATAATAATTTTTTCTAATAAATCTCTATCTTCTTTAGATAAAGTATTAATGTATGAAATTAAAGAAGTATCTAATGTATTTTCTTTAAATGTTAATAATTCAGAAAAAATGTAGTTTGGAGATATTTTTAAAAAATTACATATATTTAACAATGTAGGAATGCTTCCAACATTTCTGCCATTTTCAATATTTCTTAGCAAATCTATAGATATATCAATATGTTAAGAAACATATTCTTGTGTAAATTTTTGAGATAATCTTGATTGTTTTATTTTTTTCCAATTACTTTTAAAATGTCATCATTTTTTATTAACAAGTTTAGCACCTACCTTCTTGATAATTATAAATATAATATCATTAAGAAAAAATAATAAAAAGTGAGTTAAATTAATTATAAACATAATTATATATAAATATACCTTTAAAAATAATTAATTTAATTCATACAAAATATTGACAAAAAATAAAATAATTATATTATTTATCCAAAAGAAATGTGAGAAAGTAGATGAACTTATGAAGAAAATTAAAAGAATTAATTTAATTAGACTAATTGATTATATTATTTATATTTGCAATAATAAATCTAAAAAATATAAATGGCATAATATCAGAGACTAAAGAAGTTTCAGAACAACAAACAAAAGAAATAACTTATGAAGTATATTCAAATCAAAATAATATAATATAATAAAAATATTATTGATAGCAAAAGATATGGAAAACGGAATTGATGAAATAGAACTTCCTTCTAAAGGAAAACTTGTCTGTAATGGAAAACTAAAAGTAGGTATAGATTATATTATAGAAAATGATGGGACTTATACATTTACAGTAAAAACCACAACAGGAGAAACAATAACAAAAACATTAAATATAAATGATGAGTTTAGAAATAATATTATACAGATAGAAAAAGTACAAGAAATAAAAACAGAGCAAGATTTTAGAGTAATAAGAGATGTAGAAGGTTGGGAATGGTATTACTCAATAGGAAAAAATAATGAAGATTGGATAGAAATACCAAATTATAATATTTTAAATATAGATTCTTACAAAATACTAGAAAAAAATTTGAAAAATGAAGATGGGTCAGTGACATTAAATGTAAAAAGAATACATCCAAGAGGAAATTGTGTACAAGTATCAAAAACTGTAGATGGTTTATTACTTGATGAAAATACTTTTAATAATGAAGAACAAATATTAGAAGGAGAAAGCCTAATTGCATGTATAAGAGATAATAAAATAAAATCAGGAAATTATAGACTAAAGATAAATGGAGAAGAATATCCAACAGAAATATATAATTATGATGAAAATGTAAATTATATAGCAGATAAGAATTTAGGAACATCAGAATCAGATAATAGAATGGTAATAATGAAATATAATGGGAATTTAAATATAAATAATAGTAGATTAGTAACAGCAGAAACTAGAAAAAAAGGAATGTTTTTATATGTAGAAGGATCTTTAACAAATAGTGGAGAAATAAGTATGTCAGGAAAAGGCACAGAATCGGTAGGTCAAAATGTATACTTATGGAAAAATGCAAAAGATAATTATGAATTTGTACCAGCAGTTGGAGGAATGGGAGGAGCAAGTGTAACAGCTAATACAAATAATACATGGAATTCAAATTCAAAAGATAGTGTATATGAAGACTATAATAAAGGAAATGAGGGAGAAGGAAGAAAAACAGGAGGAGGAAGATCTGGAAGTGCTTATGCAAAATCACAGTTAAAAGGTAATGATATTAGTGCTTATGGTGGAAAAGGTGGAAATGGAACTTCATACTCTGGAGGGATATCTGGAACAAATGGAAGTGCATTAGTTGATAATATGGGCAAAAAAACTTACAATACAGGTAAAGATGGAGCAAATACAGGAGGAGACAATTCAGGAGGATTACTTATAATAAGTGCAAATATATTGGAAAATACAAATGGAAAGATAACAGCAGATTCATTAAAAAATGGTAATGGAGGAGGAAGCATTAATATATTCTATAAAGATAATATAGATAAAGGAATAATGCAATCTAAAGGAAAAGAACTTGGAGGCAATGGAACTATTACAATATTTAATATAAATCTAAAAAGCCCAACAATTAAAGTACATGACATAAAAGAAAAAACATTTATAGTAGATATAGAAGAACCAAACATTGAAGTAGAAGGAATAACTTATGATTACTATGTGAATGATACAAAAGTTATAGAAAATTCTACATCAAGAAGCGAAATTATTACTAAACTTAATGCTAGTACAGAGTATAAAGTGTATGTTGTGAAGAAATTAGAAGATGCAAATCTATTTAGTAATACAATTACTACTACTACAATGGAAGAAGCAAAAAAATATAATTTAGGTGTTAAAAATTCAACTTTTAGCAAATACACAGGATTCACACATTTAGGAAATCCTGTATATAAAGGTAAAGAAGAAGGAATATATTTAAATAACTGTATAATATATGCTAATATTCCATTAAGTAGTAATTATACAATATTAATTGAAGCAAAGAACATTACAGAGACAGAAGGAGAGCCAGGAATGATGATTGGCTATGGAAGACGGTAGTATTTGGACATCACAAAATGCCTTAGGAATAGAAGCACCACATAATGGTAATAATTTTATTGCTAGAAATGGTGTAGATGGCACCATTAACAAAACAATAGATGGTATTTATTCTAATGATAAATGGATTACTTACGCAATAAAAGATGATGGAAATGAATTTGCTCTCTTTGTAAATAATCAGAAAATAGGAACATCACAAAAATCAAGAGGAATAGGACATGAGTTATATATAGGAGGATATAGTAATGCAGGAACAACTTCTTTTGGGAATGGAAAAGCATTTAAAGCTGGATATGCAAATGGATATTATAGAAATTTAGCAATTTATGATAGAGCATTAAGTGATGAAGAAATAGAAAATTATTCTTTTTGACATGAAAAAGACAAGAACTTATTAACAGGGTTATTCAAGTGATAACGAAGTACATATATTATATACCTTAGTCTAGGACATTTTTGAGAGAGATGAGCTTTGCTTGTGTCTCTTTTTTTTATTTTAAATCTATATGTGAACTTGTTATCACTCAAACAGCTATCTTAACATGTGTCTATACATTTTTAAAATAGCTATTTAAGTAAAACAGATTATAGATTCTTATGTCTTGTGCTAGGTCATTTTAGATATTGCAAAAGTACTATTATTAATGTTATAATAAAAAAGAACAGGAGAAAAAGTATGAAAAGTAAAGTAATAAATATTATTTCATGGATAATAATTTTGATCATATTATTTTTAGCATTTTCTTTTTACAAAAGTAATAATTTTAATGAATTTGTAAGAAGTGAAATGAACTTACATATATCAGAATTTAAAAGAGATAATAAAGTAAAATATAATAAAACAGCAAGCTACAAGATAATTTCAGAACAAGCAAATGATGCAACCTTTTATAAAAAAGTAAAAGTAAAAAAGAATATACCATATAAAGTTACAGCTATGGTAAAAACAGAAAATATTATAGCTGAAGATGAAATCTCAGGAGTAGGAGCTCAAATATCAATAATTGGCTCTACAGAAAAATCAATAGCAATTACAGGCACACAAGATTGGCAAAAACTAGAAATGATATTTAACTCTAAAGACAGAGAAGAAATTGATATTGGTTTTCGCTTAGGAGGATATTTAGGAAAATGTACAGGAACAGCATGGTTTTCAGAATTTACATTAGAAGAAGGAACATTAAATGAAAATAAAAATTGGAACTTTGCTTGCTTTATTTTTTCAAATACAGATGTCATTATTGATGGTAAAGAAATAAAAATTTCAGTCACAGATAAAGATATATCAGATATAAAAAATACAATTAAAAGATTTGGAGAAACAGTAAATATATTATCAGAAGATAAAATGATTGCAAGTTGTGATGTTTATAAAATAGATGAACCAATCAATAAATTAACTTATGACAAAGAATTTGGATATTTTGTTGCAGCAGAAGATATAGAAAATAGTATTAAAGATATTATACAAAATAATGATTATGACCATATATTTGCAATTATTAGACTAGGAAATGAAGAATATGTAGATGATATAGAAATTAATGATTGGATTGGATTAGGGTCTATGGACTATTATGGAATAGGATATTCGAATATTAGACTTCCAAATTCATCAAGAAGCTATATTTATAGATATGATACAAGAATAAATACATTTCCAGAAGAAGTATTTCTACATGAATTTTTACATTCATTAGAAAGAACATCTGAAGAATATGGATATAAAATTCCAGCACTACACGATTATGAAAAATATGGTTATAAAAGTCAAAGCTTAACAGGATTAAAAAATTGGTATCAAGATTATATGAATAGCAATGTTAGAAGTTCTTCAGGATATATAGGATTACCAAAAGAAGTATATACTTTAAAGCCTGCAAAGAATTCAGATTTTAAATATTCTTACGAAATAGATGAATTCCACGAACCACAAAACATAATAGAAGACGTTAAGCAATTATTTAAAAATATTATAAATAATATTAGTAATATAGGAAAATCATTTAAAAATAATACAAATCAAAATTCAGAAACGACAGAATAAATAAGAAATGGAGAAAAAATGAAAGTATCAGAATTTAATTACAATCTACCAGAAGAATTAATCGCACAAGTACCATTAGAGAAAAGAGATACATCGAGACTAATGGTTCTTGATAAAAAACAACAAACAATAGAACATAAGATATTTAAAGACATTATTGATTACTTAGAACCTGGAGACTGTTTAGTCAGGAATAATACAAAAGTAATTCCAGCAAGAATATATGGAAAAAAAGAAACAGGAGCAAATGTTGAATTTTTGTTGCTAAATAATATAGAAGGCGATATTTGGGAAAGTATTGTAAGACCTGGAAATAAATTACACATAGGAACAAAAGTAATATTTGGAGATGGATTATTAGAAGCGGAGATACTAGATATAATGCCAGGAGGAACAAGAAAAGTTAAATTCCATTATAAAGGAATATTTAACGAAATACTAGACCAAATAGGCTTAATGCCATTACCTCCATATATACGTGAAGAATTAAAAGATAGAGATAGATATCAAACAGTATATGCAAAATACAATGGCTCAGCAGCAGCTCCAACAGCAGGATTACACTTTACACCAGAATTATTAAAAAAGATAGAAGAAAAAGGAATAAAAATAGCAAATGTAACACTACATGTTGGAATAGGAACATTTAGACCAGTAAAAGAAGAAACAGTAGAAGCACACGAAATGCACTCTGAACACTATTACATAAAACAAGAAGATGCAGACAAAATAAACGAAACAAAAAAACAAGGACACAGAGTCATATCAGTAGGAACAACATCATGTAGAGTACTAGAAACAGTAGCAGATGAAAAAGGCTTTTTAAAAGAAACAGAAGGAGACACACAAATATTTATATATCCAGGATACAAATTTAAATGCATAGATGGACTAATAACAAACTTTCACTTACCACAATCAACACTATTAATGTTAGTATCAAGTCTAGCAGGAAAAGACTTTGTAATGGGGGCTTATGAACAAGCAGTAAAAGAAAAATATAGATTTTTCAGTTTTGGGGATGCAATGTTTATAAAATAGTGTGCCAAAGGGGACGTCCCTTTTTGGCACAAAAAATAAAAAATAGTGGGGCAAATTATAATATGAAAGGAAGAAGATATAATTATGCCCAGACTTGCAAGAAAAAGTTTAGAAGGAATTAGATATGTTCATGTAACTACACATGGAATAGCAGAAGAATTCATATATGAAAAAACAAATGAAAAGGAGAAAATAAGAAAATTAATTTTTGATAATCAAGAGAAATTTAATATTAATGTGATTGCACATTGTATTATGGATAATCATTTACACTTGATAATAAAATTTAAAGAAACAAAAGACTTATCAAATTATATGCATAAAGTAAATACATCATATGCAATATATTACAACAAAGAACATAATAGACATGGATATGTATATAAAAATAGATTTTATTCTCAAATTATAAAGAATGAAAATCATTTAAGAAATGCTATTATATATGTTCATAATAATCCTGTGAAAGCAAAAATCTGTAGTAAGCCAAATGAATATGAATTTAATAGTTATATGAGTTTTTGGAAAGAAAATAAAGAAATGAATATTTTTGCTTCAAAGAAACAATATGAAGAAATGCATTATAAAAATGATGTTCAATTAGAGTACTTATCTGATTTTGAAAAAGTTTCTAATGAAGATGCAAGATTAATTTTAATGGAATATTTAGATAAAAAACATATAACAATAGAAGAATTACAGAAAGATAAACAAAAACTATATGAATTTTGTAATATTTGCAAAATTCAATATAAGATTTCCAATAGAAATTTAGAAAAGATTACAAAAGTTAATAGAGAAAAGATAAGAAGAATATTAATGAAAAGTGTGCCAAAGGGGACGTCCCTTTTTGACACAAAGTAGGAGAAAAACATGGTTATACATACTAATAAAAAAGTAGTAACAAAAACAATGCATAGAAAAATGGATTTACCAGAAGAAATAAAAGAAGAAATCGCAACATTTTGGCAAGAACAAGTAAAAGATAATCCGAATTTATTTAATGGAGAAATATGGAATGTAACAAAAATGGGAGAACAAGGAAATAAAGTAGTATTGACTTTAAATAAAACAGATTATGCTCATTATATTTATGATGAAAGACATGGAATAGATGATGAAAAATATTTTTGTCATAATTTATCAAGTGGAGTATATATAGTAACAAGTGATGGATATGGAGTATTAGGAGAGTTAGATGATAACACATCTTATCCAAAATGCTTACAAGTATCAGGTGGAGGACTTGACACAAAACAAGACTTAGTTGATAACGAATTTGATTTAGTAAAAACAGCTGAAAGAGAACTAAAAGAAGAGTTAAATATAGAATTAAAAAATAAAAATCAAATAAGACAGTATGATTTTAAATATATAGAAATACCAGAAGGTAAGAGACATGCATACAGTGTATTGCTAAAAGCAAAATCAACTTTAACATCCAAAGAGTTGAAAGCACATTTTGGAAATTACAAAAAATATTTAGAAGAAAATAATGGAGAAATAGAATTTAAAAAACTTCATTTTCTAAAAATAGGAAAAGCAGTAGAAGAATTGGACAAATTAGATAATCCCAAAAGACTATATGTAAGGCAAATATTTGAAATAGAAGATAGAGAGATAAACATAAAGAAAGATGATTATGAAATAGAAATTTAAATATAAAGTGTGCCAAAAAGGGACGTCCCCTTTGGCACAAAATTGGAGGAAAAATGAAACCAGCAGTAACATATGAATTATTACACGAATGTAAGCAAACAGGAGCAAGAAGAGGAGTAATACATACACCACATGGTGATATACAAACACCAATATTTATGCCAGTAGGAACACAAGCAACTGTTAAATCAATGACACCAGAAGAATTAAAAGAAGAAGTAAAAGCACAAATTATATTATCTAACACATATCATTTATATCTAAGACCTGGACAAGATATTGTAAAAGAAGCAGGAGGACTTCACAATTTTATGAAGTGGGATAGGCCAATATTAACAGACAGTGGTGGATTTCAAGTTTTTAGTTTAGGAGATTTAAGGACTATATCAGAAGAAGGTGTAGAGTTTAAATCACATCTAGATGGTAAAAAGCTTTTCTTTACACCAGAGTCAGTTATGAAAACAGAAGAAGATTTAGGAGCAGATATTATAATGGCTTTTGATGAATGTTGTCCATATCCATCAACTTATGAATATACAAAAAACTCAATGGAAAGAACAACAAGATGGGCAAAACGTTGCAAACAAGCACATACAACAACAGATAAACAAGCTCTATTTGGTATTATTCAAGGTGGATTTTATGAAGATTTAAGAAAAAAATCAGCAGAAGATTTAATAGAATTAGATTTACCAGGATATGCAATTGGTGGAATTAGTGTAGGAGAACCAAAAGAAGAATTCTTAAAAATGTTATATTATACAACACCTTTAATGCCAAAGGACAAGCCTAGATATTTAATGGGAGTAGGAACACCAGATTACTTAATAGAAGCAGCACTTGCAGGAATAGATATGTGTGACTGTGTATTACCAACTAGAATTGCAAGAAATGGAACAGCATTAACATCAAAAGGAAAAGTAGTAGTAAGAAATGCAACTTATGAAAGGGACTGGACTCCACTTGATGATGAATGTGACTGTTACACTTGTAGAAACTATACCAGAGGTTATATAAGACATCTAATAAAAGCAAATGAGATATTAGGAGTCAGATTATTATCAATACATAATTTAAGGTTCTTGACTAATTTGATGGAAAGAGTTAGAATAGAAATAGAGAATGATAATTTATTAACATTTAAAAATGAATTTTATAAAAAATATGGTTATACTAAACCAAATAATTTTGGAGGTAATTGATATGAACTTAATTGATGAAAGTTTCGAACCAAAAAAAGTAGACAATTCTAAAAAAATGACAAAAATAATTTTAATATTTATGTCTATTTTAATAGTAGCTATTATAGGAATAGTAGTTGCAATAATGTACATACAAGAAAATACATTAAAACTCTATATAAATGGTGCTGTTAATGAAAAAGTGAAAGAAATGATGGTAGAAGAAAATGGAACAATATACTTCCCAATAAAAGAAATATCATCATATTTAGGATATCAAAGTTTTAATGGAGAATATACAGAAAAATCAGAAGAAGCAAGTAAATGCTATATTCAAAGTGAAGATGAAATAGCAAACTTTGCTTTGAATTCAAATACTATATATAAATTAGAAATTTCAGACAGTACTGCAAACTATGACTATTTTAATGCATCTAAACCAGTAAAAGCAATAAATGGAAAATTATATGCTAGTATAGACGCAATAGAAAATGCATTTAATGTCACATTTACAAATGATGTTGAAAACAAAAAAATCTATTTTTATACAATGCCATACTTAATAGACTTTTACTCATCAAAGGTTTTAGATTATGGATATGAAGTAATAAGTGATGAATATGTTAATAAAAAGACTATACTAAATGACATGTTAGTAGTAGTAAAGGAACAAGGAAAAAGCTATGCAGTAATTGATACAAAAGGTAATGCGGTAATAGAACCTAAATACTCTAATATAGAATATCTACCAAATTCAGGAGACTTCTTGGTTACTAGCAATAACAAAGTAGGAGTTATATCAAGTAAAAGAGAAACAAAAATACAATTATTGTATGATGGACTAGAATTAATTGATAGTAATACAGGATTATTCTTAGCAAGTAGAGATGGTAAATATGGTATACTTGACTCAAGAGGAAATACAAAAGTTTATATAGAATATGATGGAATAGGAATTGATAGTACTAAATTTGAACAAAATGGAATAAAAAATAGATATTTATTAGATAATGGAATGATACCAGCTAGAAAGGACAAGCTATGGGGAGCATTTGATAAAAATGGAAACACAGTACTTGACTTTGAATATGATAGCTTTGGATATATAGCTACAACTAATAAAGATGCAATTAACTTGCTAATTATACCAGACTATAATGTTATGGTTGTAGCAAAAGATAAAAAATATGCATTAGTAAATTCAGTAGGAACAAGGCTATGCAACTGGGTTTTAGATGATGTATATATGACAATAAGTGCAGGAACAAAATATTATAACATGAATTATAATAACACTTCAGCAAATGTATTAGACTTCTTAGACGAAATAGGAGTTAAACCAAGTAAAAAGAATAATAAACAGAATAATTCTTCATCAGAAGAAAGTGGAAGTAGAAATCAAATAGAAGAAAATACTGTAACAGAGAACACACAAGTAGAAGAACAACAAACAGATACAGAACAGCAACAGCCACAAGAATAAAATAAATTAATAAAAATAGAGCAGAATTTAAAGAATTCTGTTCTAATATTTTGTGTAAAAAAGGAGAATAAAATAGAAAAATATTACAAAATAGAAACAATGTTACAAAACTATTAAATGTATATTACAATTGTATGAAACCTATTGACATTGAAATAAAAAAGAATAAAATTATAGCATAGGAGAAAAGCAATATGAGAATTATAAGTGGAACTGCAAGAGGAACTAAACTTCACACTTTAGAGCGGAATGAAAACAAGACCAACATTAGATAGAGTTAAAGAATCATTATTTAACATTATACAAAATGAAATACCAAACTCAATCTTTCTAGACTTGTTTTCAGGAAGTGGAGCAATAGGACTAGAAGCAGCAAGTAGAGGAGCAAAAAAAGCTATTTTATGTGACAAGTCAAAAGAAGCAATACAAATAATAAAAAAGAATATTGAAAAAACACATTTAGAAGACAGAACGGAATTATATCAATTAGATTATGAAAAGTTACTAAAAAATAATATAAAAGAAGAACTTGACATTATATATATAGATCCACCATATAAAACAGATTATGCAATTAAAGCAATTCACATTATAATTGAAAATAAATTAATTAATGAAAAAACTAATATAATTGTAGAAACAGACAATGAAGAAATTATAAATCAAATAGAAGAAATAGAACTAATAGACAAAAGGAAGTATGGAAGAGTGACATTAGCGTTTTTTAAGATAAGAAAGGGGTAAACCATGGAAATATTTGAGTTACTAGAATCATTAGAGGATATAATCGAAAGAAGTAGAAATCTACCTTTTTCAGCAAAAGGAATTGTTGATAAAGACGAGATGTTAGATTTAATAAAAGAAATAAGACTAAAACTTCCAGATGAATTAAAACAAGCAAAATGGGTAAAAGAAGAAAGACAACGTATATTAGTAGAAGCCCAAAAAGAAGCAGATGGAATTGTAAAAGAAGCAGAAAATAGAATAATTTCTATGATAGATGAACATGAAATTACAAGAAAAGCTTATGAACAAAAGAAAGAAATAATAGAAAATGCAAATGAAAGGTCAAGAGAAATTTCAAATGGGACAAAAGAATATGCAGATGAACTATTGTTACATACAGAAGAAGTACTAGAAACAACATTAGGAAATCTAGAAAATAGTATATCAGAAGCATTAAAAGTAATGGAAATATCACTAGAAGATACAATAAAGACAGTTCAAAATAGTAGAAGAGAATTGAAATAATGTCCTCAGAGGGACGGTTCCTTTTGGGACATTTTTGTCCTAAAAAGAATCGTCTTTTAAATTGAAATATATTATGTGAAAGTGTGCCAAAAAGGGACGTCCCCTTTGGCACAAAGTGGGAGGAAAAAATGGCAAAAAGAAGAAGTAATAAAAAAAGTACAAAGAATAGAAAGAAAAAAGCATCTGGAATTGACTTAACAATTGTAGGATTAATAATATTAAGTATTTTATTAGCTGTATTAATTTATGGAAAATCAGGAATAATTGGTATTAAATTAAACGAAATATTAGGTGGAATGATAGGAATTATAAAATATATATTACCAATTGGAATATTTGCTGTAAGTATTAAAGTTGCTTGTGAAGATAAAGAATATTTAACATCAAAATTAATGCAATATGCAATATTTTTAATAAGCATTGCAGTTCTAATAAGTGTTTGTCAAATTAATGCAAAAGAGTTATTAATAATAGATAGAGAAATGTCAGAAATAGTAAGAGATGCATATATAACTGGAACAACATCAGGTGGAGGGGGAGCATTGGGAGCAATACTTGCAGTTCCACTTGCAAAATTACTTAGCCCAATAGGAGCTATGATTTTATGTATTGGCGTTGTTATTATGTTTGCTGTGTTTACATTTGGAATAAATATATCTGAAATGATAAATAACTTTATGGAAAAAACAGAAGAAAATAGAGAAAATAAATTAGAAAGAAAACAACAATTAAAAGAAGAAAGACTAAAAGCTAGAGAAGATATATTAAAACAAAAAAATAGTCAAAAAGATATATTAAGAAGAGAAGCATTACAAGATAATAGTACAGATGGAGAACAAATAAAAATCAACTTTGGTGGAAGACTTGTGGATGAAGAACCACCAAAAGGAAGAAAAAAATATGACCATAAAGATGATGATTTAGTTCCATTAACAAAATCATCTATACAACCAGATGTAATAGAAAATAATCTATTCAAACAAGAAGAAGAAAAGAAAGAAGATAAAACTAAAGAAGTATTACAATTAGAACATGCTATGATAGTGGAAGATGAAAACTATGAATATCCGCCATTAGAAATATTAAGCAAACCACCTAAAAAAGCATTAAAAGGTGGAGCTAAAGCTTTAACTGATACAGCAGCAAAACTTCAAAAAACATTATATAGTTTTGGAGTATCTGCAAAAGTTGAAAATGTCTCTGTAGGACCAGCAATTACAAGATATGAATTAAAACCAGCAGAAGGAGTAAGAGTTAGCAAAATAGCTAATTTAGCAGATGATATAGCATTAAACTTAGCAGCAGAGACAATAAGAATAGAAGCACCAATTCCAGGAAAACAAGCAGTTGGAATAGAAGTGCCAAATAAAGAAAAAGAAGCAGTTCATTTAAGAGAAGTATTAGAAAGTGACGAATTCCAAAACAATAAATCAAAATTAACAGTAGCACTAGGAAAAGACGTAGCAGGAGAAGTTCAATTAGCAGACATTGCCAAAATGCCACATGTACTAATTGCAGGTTCAACAGGTTCAGGAAAAAGTGTATGCATAAACACAATAATCACAAGTATCATATATAACAGTAAACCAAGTGAAGTAAAAATGGTTATGGTAGACCCAAAAGTAGTAGAACTTTCTGTATATAATGGGATACCACATTTATTAATTCCAGTAGTAACAGACCCTAAAAAGGCAGCAGGAGCTCTTGCTTGGGCAGTTCAAGAAATGGATAATAGATACAATTTATTTGCCACAAAAGGAGTAAGAGATTTAAAAGGATATAACAAAGCAATAGAAAAAGAAGAAGGACAAGGTAAATTACCACAAATTGTAATTATAGTAGATGAGCTTGCAGACTTAATGATGGTAGCAGCAAAAGATGTAGAAGAAGCAATATGTCGTTTAGCACAAAAGGCAAGAGCTGCAGGAATGCACTTAGTAATTGCAACACAAAGACCATCTGTTGATGTAATAACAGGATTAATTAAAGCAAATGTACCATCAAGAATAGCATTTGCAGTATCTTCACAAATAGATTCAAGAACAATATTAGACTCAGTAGGAGCAGAAAAACTATTAGGAAAAGGAGATATGCTATTTTTCCCATCAGGAGCACCAAAACCAGTCAGAGTCCAAGGAGCATTTGTATCAGATGATGAAGTAGAAAAAATAGTAGACTTTATAAAACAAAATGGAACAGCAACATATAGCGAAGATATTTTAGAAACAATTGAAAATGGCAATAAATCAGATAAAGAATTAATGCAAGAACAAGCAGAAGATGATGAAACAGACCCATTTTTAAATGATGCAATAGAAGCTGTAATTGAACAAGGGCAAGCATCAACATCTTTTGTACAAAGAAGATTCAAAGTAGGATATGCAAGAGCAGGAAGAATTATAGACCAAATGGAAGAAAGAGGTATTATATCAGGATACCAAGGAAGCAAGCCAAGAGAAGTTTTAATGAGTAAAGAAAGATGGGAAGAATTAAAAATGGGAACTTCACCAGAGACAGAAGAATAGAGGGCTGATAAAGATTTAACAAACTTCAATATATACAATTTATACTATATTTAAAAAGAAGGAGGATACAATTATGCCACCAAAGAAAAAGAATTTACTAGAAAAAATAGTAAAAAAAGACTACAAAAATGAATTAGAAAAAATAATGGACGAAAAAAAATTTGATGAAAATGCAAGAAGTATCCTCTTAAGCATTTTATATAAAATAGATATAGCTTATAAAGACATAGAAATAGTAAAAAAAGGAATGCAAAGTAAAGAAGAATATTTAGAAAATTTAATAAGTATAATAAAAAATAATTGTAGCAATATAAAAATAGTAAAAATGAGTGATAAAGAAAACAAAATACCAAATAATAAAACTTATGTAATAGACAAAAATAAAAGGACAATTACATCTTATCCAATAGAAAGAAAGTTATTATATGCAATAGCCAAAATAGGAAAAAAAGAAAACATAATAAATGAAAAATATTTTATAATTAATGATACACTAGGAAATTTATTAAAAATAGGAAATAATATTAATATTGTAGAACCATTAAGAGATTTTAATGGTTATTCATGGACAACTCTGCCACAAGAAATAGAAAGTATAGACCATAATTTAATTTATCAAAATTTACGAATATTAGTAGGAGATAAGTTTTTAAATAAATGGATTATAAATAACGAATTTATGATAGACTATTTTGAAGAATTCAAAGATGAATTACAAAAAGAATATGGAAAAGAAAGCAAAAATACATTTATAAATGAATTATGTGGAATATCAATATTATTAGATATTAAGTATGATAACAAAAAAGAAAAGCAACTTATAAAAGAAAACAAAAATATCATGCAAGAATTAATAAAAGTTGAAAATAGAGAAAAATTTGTAGAAGAAACAACAAAAGAAAAAATGCAAATTGCTGAAAAAATCAAAAAAATAGATACAACCATTAATGACAAAAAACTATTAGAAAAAGAATATGCCGAAAGAAACTCAAAATTGCCATTAGAAAAGAAAATTTTTAGTATGAGAGTTTTATCTAAAATAATGGAAGAAGAAAGAAATAATTATCTAAAAGAATTAGAAAAACTAAATTATATATTAAAACCTAAAAACTTTATAAAATATAAGAAAGAATTACAAGAAAAAGCTGAATATTTAAAAATATTAAGAGAAGAAGATAAAAATGATGCATTAGAGAAAGTGAAATGTGAAATACAAAAAACATTTCTTAATATGTTAAAAGATAAAATTAAAAAAATAGAAACAAAGCAAGAAATGGAGAAACTAATATATAATTTTAGATATTATGTATTATTACCATATAATAATGAAAAAACGATTAAAGAAATAAAAGAGATAGAAAAATTAATTGAAGAAGTAAGTAGAATAATAATAGATAAGGCAATTCAACTTAAAATAATTTCTAAAATGTCAAATGACAAACAAACAAATTATGAAATATTGAAAAATATTTTTGATATTAGAATAATAAAATTAGAAGACACTTATTTAAAAATCATAAAGGAAAAAGAGAAATATTATATACAATTGTTAGATGAAAATCTTTTTGAAGAAACAATTGAAATACCAATGCCTAAAAAACTGGAAGTAAAGCCAAATAAGAAGATTGCTATTTGGTGTTAAAGGAGGTTGGTTGGAAAATAATTGGCATTTGCCTAAGGAAGGGAAGAGAAAAAATATGAAAATTACATTTTTAGGAGCAACAAAAACAGTTACAGGTTCTAACTCCCTAGTAGAAGCTGCGGGAAAAAAATTTTTAGTTGATTGTGGAATGTGGCAAGGAAAAAAAGAATTAGAAGAGGAAAATTTTCAAGAATTTGATTTTAATGTATCAGAAATTGATTTTGTCCTTTTAACACATGCTCATATAGACCATTCAGGAAGAATTCCTAAATTATATAAAGAAGGATTTAGAGGAAAGGTATATGCACACAAAGCAACTTGTGACTTATGTGCATTAATGCTTCCAGACAGTGGACATATTCAAGAAATGGAAAATGAGTGGAAAAACAGAAAAAGAATCAGAAAAGGGGAAAACCTCAGAGAACCTCTTTACACTGCAGAAGAGGCAGCAAGATGTCTTGAAATATTTGAACCAGTTAAATATGATGAAATTATAGATATAACACCAGAAATTCATGTAAGATTTAATGATGCAGGACATATGTTAGGTTCTAGTGTGATTGAATTATGGGTAAAAGAAGAGAAGAAGGAAACCAAAACAGTATTTACAGGTGATTTAGGAAATAATGATATTCCACTTTTAAGTGAACCAACAATGATAGAAGATGCAGACTATTTAGTTATGGAATCAACTTATGGAAGTAGATTACACACAAAAAATGAAGAAAAAGCAGAATTATTTTTAAACATTGTATCAGAAACATTAGAAAGAAAAGGAACAGTTGTAATTCCATCATTTGCAGTAGGAAGAACACAAGAAATCTTATATGAATTAAATAAAATAAAAGAAACAAGAGATGATGAAAAATTTTTAAGAGAATATGAAACATTAATGAAAACACCAGTATATGTAGACAGTCCACTAGCAATATCTGCAACAGAAGTATTTAAGGAAAATATGGATTTATTTGATGAAGAAACACAAGAAGAAATGATGAAAGGAGACCACCCTTTAGAATTTCCAGGATTAAAGTTTACAGTAACAGCAGATGAATCAAAAGCTTTAAATGCAAGTCAAGAACCAAGCATAATAATATCAGCAAGTGGAATGTGTGAAGTAGGAAGAATAAAACATCATTTAAAACACAATTTATGGAATCCAAATTCTACCATACTATTTGTAGGATATCAAGCTCCAGGAACATTAGGATATAGCATAGTAAATGGAGCAAAAAAAGTTAAAATATTTGGAGAAGAAATAGCAGTAAATGCAAGAATAGAATATTTAGAAGGATATTCAGGACACGCAGACCAAGAAGGACTAATGAACTTTATATATTCTTTTATAGAAAAGCCAAAACAAGTATTTTTAGTACATGGAGAAGAAGACTCTCAAGAAGTATTAGGACAAAAGATTGAAGAAGAAGCAGAGTTACCTGTTATAATACCTAGATATGGGGAAACTTATCAGCTAGACAAAGAAAATGAAGTAAAATTAACTAATAAGATAGAGAAAAAATTACCATTAAATATGAAATCAGAAGTATTAAATAGACTTGAAAAACTAAAATCAGAAATATTAGATATGGATGTAGCTGTAAGAGAAGATATAAATAACAATGAATTAAGAGATGCAGACATATTTAGAATTAATGAAAAAATGAAAGATTTAGAAAAACAAATTTTAAAAGTTATAGAAGGATAATGTGCCAATGGGGACGTCCCTTTTCGGCACAAAAAGAGAAAATTGTGCCAAAAAGGGACGTCCCCATTGGCACAGAAGGGAACTAAAATGGGAAATAAATACTTAAATGAAGCAATAATTGGAAATAAAAAGATGATAGCAACTTTTACTAAAAAAGGAGAAATGCAAAGAGTTTATTTTCCAAGCAAAGATAATAGACAATATATAAATTTTTTTCATGTAGGAGTAAAGGTAAATGAATCTGATTTAATATATTTACATGATGATATAAACAATATATATTATCAATATTATGATACAGACACAAATATATTAAATACAGAAATAACAAATACTTATTTTAACTTGAAAATTGTACAAACAGATTATATCTTAATAAAAGAAAATGTATTAGCTAAAAAATATATTTTTATAAATGATGGAACAATAGATTTAGATACAAAATTTTTTATACATTCTGAATTATTATCAGATAATAATAATTTTGTAGGAGCAAAAATAGTTGATGGAGGAATGACACAATATGCTCACGATTTTACATTTTCAACATTTGCAAAGGGAAAACAAATTATAAAGCATCAAATTAATGGAAGCAAAGAAACAATTAAGAGAACTGAAATAGTAGATAAAGATTATATAGGAATGTCAAATGATACATCAATTGCTTATGAGATTGGAAACTTAAAACCTGGAGACAAAAAAGAAATTCAAATTGCAATTTATATAGATGAAAATAAAAATATTTCAGATATAGAAGATGGAATAGAAAGAATAAAAAGAATTGATTTTGAAAAAGAATATATAAATACAAAAGCATATTGGAGAAAATTTGTTAAAGAACATAATGGCTTAAATATGAAAGAAACAGAAAATAGCTATGAAGAAACATTATTTGAAATATATAAAAGAAGCATATTACTATTTCCACTATTAACTAATTCAGATACAGGAGGGGTTATAGCCTCAGCAGAAATTGATGAAAATTTTACTAAATGTGGAAGATATGCTTATTGTTGGCCAAGAGATGCAGTTTTTATCACAAAAGCAATGGATATATTAAAAATGAGAAAAGAAACAGAGAAATTTTACAAAGTATTTTGTAAAAAAACTCAAAGCAAAAATGGAATGTGGGAACAAAGATTTTTTACAGATGGAAAATTAGCACCATGTTGGGGATATCAAATTGATGAAACAGCGAGTGTAGTATATGGTGTGTATGAACATTATAAATATACAAAATCCAAAAAATTCTTACAAGAGACATTGCCAATGTGTGAAAAAGCAATCGATTTTCTAAAAAGATATACTAAAGATATATTAGAGGATACAAAAAAATATCATATAAGTTATGATTTATGGGAAATGAATGAAGGAATTCACGCATATTCACTTGCAAGCATCTTTTCAGCTTTTAGTTGTATTAATAAAATATATGATGTGTTAGGCGAAGATGTATCAGAATTTGAAAATAATAGATTAAAACAAGAAAAAATAGAAAAGTCAAAAAAAGAATTAGAAAAACTACAAGTAGAAATAAAAAAATATATTAACAAAAATTTATATGATGATTATAAAAAATGTTATGTAAGAAATCAAACAGATAGAAACATGGATATTAGTTTATTAGGATTAACAACGCCATTTAATGTTTTTAAGGCAAAAGAAAAGAAAATACAAAATACTGTAGAGAGGATAAATTTAAGTTTAAGAACTTATACAGGTGGATATCAAAGATTTGAAAAAGATAATTATATGAATGGTAATCCTTGGCCAATTGCAAATCTTTGGATGACTTTATATTATTTGGAAATTGGAGAAAAGAAAAAAGCTAAAGAGTGTTTTGATTTTGTAGTGAAAACTTCAGGAAAACATTATTTATTAGGGGAACAAGTTAATAATGAGACTTTAAAACCTAATTGGGTTATTGGACTTGGATGGTCTCATGCCATGTTTATTATTGTTATGGAAAAATTGTATGGAAAGAAGCAATAAAAATAGAAGAGAGAGGAAAAATAATTGAAAGAAGATAGAAATATTAGCAGTATTTATTAAAATTTTCTTTTCCCATCATAGTAAGTGGAATTTTTATGACGATGGCAAATGTAATAACAAATATAATGATTAGTTATATGGGAACAGATGAACTTTTAGCTAAAAATATATTTTCAAAGTTTAATAACTTATATTTAGCATTTAACTCTGGATTTGCCTTAATATTTGCCAACTATTATTTTAGATATTTAAAGCAAGAAAATAAGAAAAGGAAAATTTTTAAGCTAAGTATAATAGGAATAGGAATTATATCTATTTGCATAATGTTTATTTTTATATCATTTAGAAAAAGCCTATTCAGTTTATATTGCAAAGAAGAAAATGCTATTACAATTTTTTGTAATTATTCAATAATAAGAGCACTATGTTTTCCTATTATAGGAATTCACGCATTTTTAGATTATATACTTTCAGAAAATAATAGAAAAAGAATATTAGTAGGAAATATTATAGCACTTATTATAGAAAGTGTTTTGGTATGGATAGTTGTATTTAAAACTAACCTTGATATGCAAGCAATTGCAATAATAGAGATATTTGCAAGAATGACAAAACTGTTAATATTTATATCCCCATATAAGAAGTATTTTAAAGTAAAAGTTTTAGATGAATTTAAAATTGAAAATATAAGAAAAATTTTTAATATTAACAAAAATGTAATTATGGTTTCTTTTATTACATTTATGAACGTTTTTATAGGAATGTTTGTTTTGAAATTATATTCTTATGTAGATGCAATAGGAATTTTGTGTATTACTATAAGCGAGGATATTTTGAAAATTACATCTAATTTATTTGTTGCTTTATCAAGAATTGTTACAACACAAATCAGTCCAGAAATTAGCAGTGGAAAAGAAATACTAAAAAGAAGAATAAAAAACATATATAAATACATAAATAAAATATATATTATATTTTTCGTAATAACAATTTTATTTTCTATTGGATTTTTGAGATTGTATAACATTGATTATGAAATGATGAAAAATACTATCATAATCTTATGGATTCAATGTGTTTTATATATTGCTACACCATTAACTGATTTTCATATATTACTATTAAAAATAAAAATGAATATTAGAAAATTATTCATAGCAGATACTGTATATGATTTTATTATATTATGCCTTAGTTTCTTATTATATAAGATTTTTTCATTAAATCTTATTGAAGTAGTATTTGTATATAATTTACTATTATTTATACAAACAATAGCATCTAAAAAATATACAAAAGAAATATATGAATAATTTTAAAATAATACTTGAAAACTATTCTTTTTTGATATAGAATTGAATTGCCTAAGAAAAATTAGGATATACTAAAGAAAAGTTAAAAGAAAAATAAAATTTTAAGGAGGAATTATTATGTCAGTAAAAGTAGCCATCAATGGTTTTGGGCGTATAGGACGTCTAGCATTTAGACAAATGTTTGGAACAGAAGGGTTTGATATTGTAGCAATAAACGATTTAACAAATCCTGAAATGTTAGCACATTTATTAAAATATGATTCAGCACAAGGAAGATATGAAAAGGCAGAATCAGTAGTAGCAGGAGAAGATTCAATTACAGTAGATGGGAAAACAATAAAAATATATTCAGAAAAAGAAGCATCAAATTTACCATGGGGAGAAATAGGAGTAGATGTAGTATTAGAATGTACAGGATTCTATACATCAAAAGAAAAAGCACAAGCACATTTAGATGCAGGCGCTAAAAAAGTAGTTATATCAGCACCAGCAGGAAATGACTTAAAAACAGTAGTATTTGGTGTAAATGAAGGAATATTAACACCAGAAGACAACATAGTATCAGCAGCATCTTGTACAACAAACTGTTTAGCACCAATGGCAAAAGCATTAAACAATTATGCAGAAATCAAATCAGGAATAATGACAACAGTTCATGCTTATACAGGAGACCAAATGCTTTTAGATGGACCACATAGAAAAGGTAACTTAAGAAGAGCAAGAGCAGCAGCAGCAAATATTGTACCAAACTCAACAGGAGCTGCAAAAGCTATCGGATTAGTTATTCCAGAATTGAAAGGAAAATTAATAGGTTCTGCACAAAGAGTACCAGTTGTAACAGGTTCAACAACAATTTTAGTTGCAACTGTTAAAGGAGATAATGTAACAGTAGAAGGAGTAAATGCAGCAATGAAAGCAGCATCAAATCAATCTTATGGATATACAGAAGAAGAATTAGTCTCAGCTGATATTATAGGAATAAAATATGGTTCATTATTTGATGCTACACAAACTATGGTAACAGAAATAGGAGATGGATTATATCAAGTTCAAGTTGTTTCTTGGTATGATAATGAAAATTCTTATACAAGCCAAATGGTAAGAACAATTAAATATTTTGCAGGATTAATAAAATAAGATAATTGAATAGACTAAAAATAAAGGTGCCTAAATTATTAGACAAAAAAGTTTAATAATGAGGGATCTTTTTTGTTGAAATTTTTTAATAAATTATAGTTTTAGTGTTGAACTATAACTAAAAGTGTAGTAAAATGTTCATAATAACAAAAGAGGAGGTATTAATAAAATATATATGAAACTAAAAAATGTAAATAGAAAAATGATGATAATAATACTTATAATATTATTAATAACAATTTTTGCAATATTAATCTCAAGCACATATTTAAGAACTGTAGTTAATAATGCAAAAAAAGAACAAGTGGTAGGAGAACTATTTTCTTCAATAGTTTATGATAATCAAAATGAAGAAGAAATAAAAGTTTTAGTAAAAATAAGTAGTGAAGATGGCATAGAATATATAGAAAAGCCAGATGGAAGCCAAATTCAGGCAAATGGAAAACAAAATGTTGCAATTGATTATAAAGTTAAAAAAGATGAAGAAAATATATTTAAAATAAAAGAGATTGGAAAAGAAATAGTAGATAAGAGTGTATGTGTAACAGATCAAGTAATTAAAGAAGAACTTGGAATTGATGTACTTTCAGAAATTGTAGGGTATAAAACAATAGAAATAACAGAAAATATACCATTAGAAGGATATAATAAAATACAACATCAAATAGGAAAAAATGGAGAATGGCAAGAAGGGATAGGCAAAATGCCTATAGTAGATTATGATATTGTTAGAAATGCTTTAAAAAATGAAGATGATACTGTTACTGTATCTGTAAAAGCAGAAAATACTGTTACATCAAATATTATACAATATTCTAAAAACTTGAAAATAAAAAATACAACATTAATAGATAATATTCAAGCAGAAAGCTTAATAGATGCAATGAGCAAAGAAAATATAGAAACAGGGAAATATGGAGTTACAATAAATGATAAAACTTATAATTTACAAGTTTATGAATTTAATGAGAATTTAACAATAGATGTAAGCACAGAATTTGGAACAGAGCAAGATGTAGCAACAGATACTGATTATGCACAAAATATGATAGCAATAAAAGTAAATGGAGACTTAAATATAAACCAAGAAGCAATATTAACAACTCATGCAAGCAAAAGTGGTTATGGTGGACCAAAAGGAATGTTTATTTATTGTACAGGAACAGTAACAAACAATGGAACAATAACTATGACAGCAAGGGGAGCAAAAGCAGAAGGAGAAGATGTATATCTTTATAAAAATAATGATAATACTTATGAATATGTACCAGCAGAAGGTGCAACAGGAGGAAAAGGATTAGTAAGAGTAGGCGGTGGAAATGGGAATGATGGAGAAAAAGGATTAAATAGACAAACTGGAGGAGGAGGCTCAGGAGCCGTTTATAGTGGATTAGGAGGAGTAGGAACATCAGGTGATGGTTCTTATGGAACATCCTATTCAGGTGGAACAGGAGGAGGAGCTTGGCACTCATACAGTACAGGAACTGCTGAAGCAGGTCAACCAAATCGGTGGAAAAGGACGGTTGGGGACATTCGGTAGGAATAGGAAATCCTGGAGGACAGAATGGAACAGGAGGATTACTAATTTTATATGGAAATATCATAAAAAACAATAGTATAATAAGTTCAAATGGGATAGGAACTAGTAACCCAGATGGTATTACTGCAGGAGCTTCAGGAGGAGGATCTATAAATATATTTTATAGAGGAAATGATAGTAACAGTGTTGGAACAATAGAAGCAGATGGTGGAAGTAATGAAGCACGTTTTGGACATGGTGGAAGAGGACGGTAAAGGTTGTGTTTCTATAGGTAACATATCTACTGGAAAATATTTATCAGATACTGGAGAATTAATATTAAAAGAAAAACACATAGATTTAATACGTATATTAAATGATGAAGAAGTTATTGGAAATGGAGGATAAAATTGAAAAAATTAAATATAAAAGGAACAAAACTTATTTTTCTAGCAATAACAATAATAATTCTTTTAGCCTTAGCAGGAATAGCAATAACAAATTTAACAAATGAAAATGGATTATTAAAAAGGCAACAATTTGAAGAAAGAAATAATAACAGCTTAATAGGAGAAATATCAAAAATACAAAATAGTGGATATTCTAGTATATCAATAAATGGAAGAAATGAAAATGAACAAGAGACAGTAAATTATAATATTCATTCAATTGTGTATAATGGAAATTTAGTATTAGATGGAATAACAGAGGTAGAAGGAGCAACATTGAATTCAAATGCTTATGAATTTGGAGATAAAGATACTGATGTAGCAAAGCAAAGTTCAGAAGATGCAAATACAATTTTAGATGCAACAAATATGGTAGTATTAAAAGTAAATGGAGACTTAACAGTAAATGAAAATATACTGCTAACAGCATGCAAAAGTGATAATGGATATGGTGGACCAAAAGGAATGTTTATATATTGTACAGGAACATTAATAAATAATGGAACAATATCAATGACAGCAAGAGGAGCAAGAGCAGAAGGGCAAAGTGTATATTTATTTGAAAATGCAGATGGAAGTTATGAATATGTACCAGCAGAAGGTGGTGCAGGAGGAGATAAAGTAATTGCATATGAAAATCAATCAGCGTTTGGAAGAAATGGTAAAAGTGGAAGTAACAGACAAACTGGAGGAGGAGGCTCAGGTGGAGCGTTTGCGAGTGATGCAGACCCAGTAGCTTATTCAGGAACAGGAGGAAAAGGAACATCATATTCAGGTGGAGCTGGTGGTGGTGGAATAGATATAAATCTTTATAGTTCAGCTTATGCCAAAGATGGAAGTAATGAAGGAGGAGAAGGAGGTGCTGGTGCAGGACTTCGCTATAGTTCTAATTGGATATATAGATATGCTGGGGGTGGAGCTGGAAACCCAGGAGGTAACGGTGGAGGTGATGGCTTAGGCAATCAACCTGCATATAAGGGAGAAGATGGTACAGGAGGATTATTGGTTATATATACTAATAATTTAAATAGTACTGGAATAATAGAATCAAATGGGTCAAATGGTAGTAGAGGTGGAAGATCAGAAGGAGGAAGTTCAGGAGGAGGCTCTATTAACGTTTTTTATAAAAATGAAATTAGTGTAACAGGAGAAATACAAGCTAAAGGAGGAAATGAACTAGGTACAGGTATAAGTGGTGGAAAAGGCGGAAATGGATGTGTTTCAATAGGAAATGTATCTACAGGAGAATATGTATCAGATATAGAAGATTTAAAATTAGAAGAAATAAAATTTGATGATAAATCAGAATATAATATTCAAATAGAAAGTAAGCCAGATACAGCTGAAATATCTTGGAGTAGTTCAGATGAAAATATAGCAACAGTAGATAATAATGGAAAAGTAACATTAGTTAGTGGAGGAACTGCAATTATAACATGTACAGCAAAAACAAAAATAGGAATTGAACTAGAAGCAACATGTGAAGTAACAACAAGTGAAAGACTTTATTTATACTATCATGGAAATGAATTTAAAAGTATAACAGGAGGATATACAGAATCAGAAAACACAGGAGAAACATTTTCTACAACTTTTGCCAAAAATAAAATATATATTGACAGCTTTAGAAGTGGACATGTAGGTGGAGTTTATACTACAAATAAAATTAATTTAACAGGTTATAAAAAAATAAAAGTATGTGGAGAAATATCATCTTGTGTAAGGGGTGCAAATGGAATATGTTTATCAATAACAGATTCTCCACAATGGGGAACAGGTAGCACTCCAGCTAGTAGTTTTAGAACAGTTTATAGTGGCTCTGAAAATAAACAAGAACAAACTTTTGAAATGGAAATTCCACAAAATGTGACTGAGGCCTATATATGTTGTGGGTCTAATGATTCAGAAGTATATATAAAAGAAATTTGGTTAGAAAAATAACATCTAAAGGGAGATTAAGAGACTTGGTCTCAAAATCTCTCTTTAAAAATGCTAATGGAATGTGTTGATTTTTTTTATTATAAATTATATAATTCATTTAAGAAAAATAAATGGAGGCTATTATGAAACAAAATAAAGGAATAACAATGGTAGCATTAGTATTAACAGTTATAATATTACTAATACTAGCAGGAATTTCAATAGGAACAGGAAACAAAACAATAAAACAATCAGAACTAGAAAACATAAAAACAAATATGTTATTAATAAAAGTAAAAGCAAAAGAAATAGCAGAAAATGCAACACACAACCTAGGAACACTATTTAGTAGTATAACAGATGAAAACGAAAAAGCCCAAAGATTACAACAAACAAAGAACCAACTAATAGGAGAAATAATTGATAATATTAATGAATTCAATATATTAACAGAACAAGAAAATAACGAACTAGAATTTTTTGGTAAGTTATCAACAGAAAATTTAGATGACATGGGACTTACAAACGTAAAATCAGATAAAAGAAATGGATGGTATATAGTAAAATATGACTTAAAAAATATACAAGTTGAAATATATCATACAAAAGGATTTAAAGTAGAAGATAAAACATATTACTCACTAACAGAAATACAAGATTTAGATATATAAAAAGGAATAGATATGAAAGAAAAAGAACTAGAAAGATTAACAAATTTAAAACAAATAGAAGAACAATTACATAGAGAAAACTTTAAAAATATATGTGGTATAGATGAAGCAGGAAGAGGACCTTTAGCAGGGCCAGTAGTCGTAGCAGGAGTTATAATGCAAGGAGACTCTATGATAGAAGGAGTAAATGACTCTAAAAAAGTTTCAGAAAAAAAGAGAGAATTATTATATGACAAGATTTTAGAAGAAGCAATAAGCTATTCTGTTGCAATTATTGGACAAGATGTAATAGATGAGATAAATATTTTAAATGCAACAAAACAAGGAGTTACAAGTGTTGTAAAAGAACTAGATGTAAGACCAGATTTAATTATCATTGATGCTTTAGAACATATAGACACAAATGGAGTGCCTTATAAATCAATAATAAAAGGAGATGCAAAATGCTATTCTATTGCTGCAGCATCAATTATAGCAAAAGTAACAAGAGATAGAATTATGAGAGAATGGGATGAAGTATATCCACAATATGGATTTATAACACATAAAGGTTATGGGACAGCAAAGCATATTTCAGCAATAAAAGAATATGGATTAACTCCAATTCATAGAAGAAGTTTTACTAGAAATTTTGTATAGGAGAAATAGATGAATATATTAGAAATTATCAATAAAAAGAAAGAAAAACAAGAATTAACAAAAGAAGAAATTGAATATTTTGTAACAGGATATGTCAAAGATGAAATTGCAGATTATCAAGCAGCAGCTTTGATAATGGCAATTTTTCTAAATGGTATGACAAAACAAGAAACAACAAATTTAACAATAGCTATGGCAAATTCAGGAGAAATATTAGATTTATCAAAATTAAATAAAACAATAGTAGACAAACATTCAACAGGAGGAGTTGGAGACAAAGTATCAATATGTTTATTACCATTAGTTGCATCACTTGGAGTTCCTGTAGCTAAAATGTCAGGTAGAGGACTTGGATTTACAGGAGGAACAGTAGACAAAATGCAATCAATTCCAGGATACAAAACTGAAGTTGATATCCATGAGTTTATAGAAAATGTGGAAAACATAGGAATTAGTATGATTTCACAAACAATGAATTTAGCACCAGCAGATAAAAAATTATATGCATTAAGAGATAGTATTTCTTGTATAGAAAGTATACCTTTAATTGCATCTAGTATTATGAGCAAAAAAATAGCAAGTGGGGCAGACAAGATAGTATTAGATGTAACTGTTGGTAAAGGTGCATTTATGAAAACATTAGATGAGGCAGAAAAATTATCAAAAGAGATGATAGAAATAGGTAAATTGGCAAACAGAGAGACAATATGTATTTTAACTAACATGAATGAACCTTTAGGATATGCAGTAGGAAATAATTTAGAAGTAATAGAGGCAATTGAATTCTTAAGGGGAAATTTACCAGAAGACTTAAAAGAAGTTGTTTTAGAGTTAGGTTCATATATGATAAAATTAGCAGGATTAGGAGATAGCATAGAAGAAAATAAACAAAAAATGTTAGAAAATATTAGAAATGGAAAAGCACTCAAAAAATTAGAAGAAATGATAGAAAATCAAGGCGGAAATATTGAATATATAGAAGATACAAATAAATTTGAGAAAGCTAACTATAAAAAAGAAATAAAAGCGACAAAAAACGGATATATACAAGATATAAATGCAGAAGATATAGGAAAGCTAGCATGTTATTTAGGAGCTGGAAGAATAAAAAAAGAAGATAGTATAGATAATTCAGTAGGAATTATATTAAATAAAAAAGTTTCAGAAAAAGTAGATATAGGTAACGTTTTAGCTTATGTACATTGTAATGATGAAGAAAAACTACAATATGCAGAAAGAAAATTAAAAGATATAATAAAAATTTCTGAAAAAGAAGTAAAAAAAGAAAAAAGTGTTATAAAAATAATGAGATAGTGATTTGATAAAAAATACCAAGACCAAAATGAAAAAATGTATTGAAATAACAATATTAAAAGTGCTATAATTATTATAGAATGAAAAAATATTAGAAAGGTTGAATATAAAAATGAAAAAAGAAAAACAAGAAAAAATCAAAAATAAAGAACAAAAAAGATTTGATAAAGGACAAATATTTGTAAAAATAATGGCAGGAATATTAGCAATGCTAATGATTTTATCAGTATCAGCAACATTAATATATTCATTAATATAAAAATAGAAGGTGTAAAATGGAAAAAAGTATAAGTAGTAGTTGGATTAATTTTTACAATGAAAATATTTTAAGAAACTTCCAGAATTTAAGTGAAAACCCAATTAATTTGTTCACAACAATAATAGATATTTTAATAGTTATATTTTTAGCATATTGTTTTGTACGTATGGTAAAAGGCTCAAGAGCATGGCAATTAATTAAAGGTATTACATTTTTAATTATAGCAACATGGCTAAGTGGTTTATTGAATTTAAATATTTTAAATTCAATATTAACAGGAATAATGAATTGGGGAGTAATTGCTATTATAGTCATATTCCAACCAGAATTAAGAAGAGCTTTAGAACAATTAGGTACTAATAAATATACTAGATTTTTTGGACTAGACAGTGATTTGGCTACTAAAACAAAAGAAGATATTTATAAAGTTGTAATCGCAGCAAAAGAACTTTCTAAAACAAAAACAGGAGCGTTAATAGTAATTGAAAGAGATATTAATATACAAGATATTATATCAACAGGTGTCCCAATGGATTCAGAGGTATCACCACAATTGTTAGTAAATATATTTGTACCAAAAACACCTTTACATGATGGGGCAGTAGTTATTAGTAATAATAAAATAGCAGCTGCAGCATGTTTGTTACCTTTAGCTGATAATGCAGATATAGCAAAAGAACTAGGAACTAGACATAGAGCTGCAATTGGAATATCAAAAGAGTCAGATAGTATTGCAGTAGTTGTATCAGAAGAAACAGGGAAAATATCAGTAGCAAAAGATGGAACACTAATTGCAGATGTAAGAGAAGATGTTTTGAAAAAAATATTAATTAGTAATATAGTAACTAAAAGATTTACAGAAAAAAATATTAGAAAACCTAGTAAATTTTCTAAGTTGAGACAAAAAATAGCAAAAACAAAAGATAAAAAATAAGATGAAGTCGCTTATAGAAGCGACTTTTATGTATAGAAGGAGAGAAAATGAGAAATATAAAATTAACCATAGAATATGATGGAAAAGAATTTAATCGGATGGCAAAAACAACCAAATAAACTAAATATTCAAGGGACAATAGAACAAGCAATTTCTAATATTACAGGAGAAGAAATAGAACTAAACGCTTCTGGAAGAACAGATGCAGGAGTACACGCTATTCGGACAAGTTGCAAATTTTAAAACAAATACAAATATTCCAATAGAAAAAATTGCAATTGCAATAAATTCAAATTTGAAAATGTCAATTAGAATTTTAAAAGCAGAAGAAGTAGAAGAAAGATTCCACAGTAGACTAAACTGTAAGAAAAAAACTTATAGATATATTATAAATAATTCTGAATTTTCTTCAGCAATTTATAGAAATTTAGAAACACATATCCCTCAAAAACTAGATGTAGAAAAAATGAAAAAGGCAGTTAAATTTTTTGAAGGAGAGCATGATTTTAAAGCTTTTAGAGCAAGTGGTACAAGTAGCAAAAGTAGTGTAAGAACTATCTACAAGGCTGAGGTTAAAGAAGCTTATAATAATAGAATTTATATTGAACTTACAGGAAATGGTTTTTTATATAATATGGTCAGAATTATTAGTGGAACATTAGTTGATGTTGGTACCGGTAAAACTGAAATAGAAGATATTGAAAAAATTATACAATCACAAGATAGGAGTTTAGCAGGAAGAACGTTACCACCACAGGGATTGTATTTAGTTGATGTAAAATATTAAAGAAAACACTTGAAAAGAGTGTTTTTTTATTATAGAATTGTATTGCCTATAAAAATAGGTAAATACTATAAAAGTAGTATAATTAAAATTTATTTTTAGGGGAGGAAAAAATGAATAAAAAAACAGTAAAAGACATTGATTTAAAAGGAAAGAAAGTATTTGTAAGGTGTGACTTTAATGTTCCAATGGACAAAGAACAAAATATCACAGACAATACAAGAATATTAGCAGCAATACCAACAATAAAATACTTATTAGAACAAAATTGTAAAATTATTTTAGCATCACATTTAGGAAGACCAAAAGGAGAAGTAAAACCAGAATATTCACTAAAACCAGTAGCAAAAGAACTATCAAAAGCACTAGGAACAGAAGTTACAATAGCAAATGATGTAATAGGAGAAGATGCAAAATCAAAAGCATCAAACTTAAAAGAAGGAGAAATAATGCTTCTTGAAAATGTAAGATTTCATAGAGAAGAAACAGACAATGACCCAGAATTCGCAAAAGAACTAGCATCTATGGCAGAAATATTTGTAAATGATGCATTTGGAGCAGCACATAGAGCACATGCTTCAACAACAGGAATTGCAGACTATATACCAGCAGTGTCAGGATTTTTAATAGAAAAAGAATTAACCGTATTAGGGAATGCCATAAATAATCCAGAAAGACCATTTATGGCAATACTTGGAGGAGCAAAAGTATCTGACAAAATAGGAGTAATAGACAGTTTATTAGATAAAGTAGACACATTAATGATAGGTGGAGGAATGGCATATACATTTTTTAAAGCACAAGGATATAATGTAGGAAACTCACTATGTGAAGTAGATAAAGTAGACCTAGCACTAGAAGCTATGGAAAAGGCAAAATCTAAAGGAGTAAAGTTACTACTACCAGTAGATACAAAAATAGGAAAAGAGTTTAAACCAGACACAGAAAGTAAAACAGTAGCATGGACAGAAATTCCAGATGAATGGGAAGGATTTGACATTGGAGAAAAAACAATCGAAATGTTTGCAGAAGAATTAAAAAATGCAAAAACAGTAATTTGGAATGGACCATTAGGATTATTTGAATTTGACCAATTTGCAATCGGAACAAATGCAATAGCAAAAGTTTTATCAGAATTAGATGCAACAACAATTATAGGAGGAGGAGACTCAGGAGCAGCAGTAGAAAAAGCAGGATTGGCAGATAAAATGACACACATTTCAACAGGTGGAGGAGCATCACTTGAATTCTTAGAAGGAAAGAAACTACCAGGAATTGAATGTTTATTAAATAAATAATGTGCCAAAGGGGACGTCCCTTTTTGGCACAAAAAGAAAGAGGAATGAATATGAGAAAAAAAGTAATTGCAGGAAATTGGAAGATGAACATGCTTCCAAACGAAACAATTGAATATATAGATAAACTAGCACCCCTTGTAAAAGAAACAAATAATGAAGTAGTACTTTGTGTACCTTATATAGACTTATTTTATGCATTATTAACAGCACAAGGAACAAATATAAAAATAGGGGCACAAAATATGCACTTTGAAAATACAGGAGCATATACAGGAGAAGTATCAGCAGAGATGCTAAAATCAATTGGAGTAGAATATGTTATTATAGGACACTCTGAAAGAAGGCAATATTTTAACGAAACAGATGAAACAGTTAATAAAAAAATAAAAGTAGCATTTGAAAATGAGTTAAAACCAATAGTATGTGTAGGTGAAACATTAGAACAAAGAGAATTAGGTCAAACAGAAGAAATTATAACAAAACAAACAGAATTAGCACTAGACGGATTAACTCCTGAACAAGTAGAAAATACAATAATAGCCTATGAACCAATTTGGGCAATTGGAACAGGAAAAACAGCAACTTCTGAACAAGCAAATGATGCAATAAAGTCAATTAGAGACAAAATTTGTCAAATATATGGACAAATGGTAGCAGATAGAGTTATAATACAATATGGCGGAAGTGTTAAAGGAACAAATGCAAAAGAACTATTTGAAATGTCAGATATTGACGGAGGATTAGTTGGAGGAGCAAGTCTAAAGCCAGATGAATTTGCAAAAATAGTAAATTAAGATAGTTGTTTGAGCAAAGCGAATTACAGATATCTTATGTAGAATTTAGAAATAAATTCTACGAACATTAATGGATGATGATGAGCAAAGCAGAAAGTGCTCCAGAGACAAGATTTGACAGACGAAGATTTTGAAAAAATCTTTGGATGACGATGAACGAGCGGAGTGAAACGAAGCGAAGTGAAAGGAAGGAAAAAATGAATAACAAGGTAACAATGCTAATGATATTAGATGGGTTTGGAGATAATCAAAACAAAGATGGTAATGCAATAAAATTAGCCAAAACACCTAATATTGATAAACTAATGAAAAAGTATCCTAGTACAGATATATATACAAGTGGGCTACATGTAGGGTTACCAGAAGGACAAATGGGAAATTCAGAAGTAGGACATACAAACATTGGAGCAGGAAGAATAGTATACCAAGAATTAACAAGAATAACAAAATCCATAGAAGAGGGAGATTTTTTTAGTATACCAGAATTTATATCAGCAATAGAAAACTGTAAAAAGAACAATTCTAAACTACACATTTTAGGATTAGTATCAGATGGTGGAGTTCACAGTCATATAAGACATCTATATGGATTATTAGAAATGGCAAAAAGAAGAGATTTTGAAGATGTATATGTACATTGCTTTTTAGATGGAAGAGACACACCACCATTATCAGCAGAAACGTATGTAGCTGAATTACAAGAAAAAATGAAAGAAAAAGGTATAGGAAAAATAGCAACACTATCAGGAAGATTTTACAGCATGGATAGAGATAAAAGATGGGAAAGAGTAAAAAAATGCTATGACGCGTTAGTAAATGGAGAAGGAAATAAAGCAGGAGACGCAATAAAAGCAATTGAAGATTCTTATCAAAAAGAAGTATTTGATGAATTTGTAGAACCAACTGTAATAGTAAATAATAATGATGAACCAATTGCAAAAATAGAAGAAAATGATTCTGTAATTTTCTTCAACTTTAGACCAGATAGAGCTAGAGAAATAACAAGAGCAATTGTAGACCTAGAATTTGATGGATTTGAAACAAAAAAAATAAAAACATATTACGTATGTTTTACAAGTTATGACGAAACAATGCCAAATGTGCAAGTAGCATTTAAAAAAGAACCATTAAAAAATACATTTGGAGAAGTATTAGCAAAAAACGGAAGAACACAATTAAGAATTGCAGAAACAGAAAAATATGCACATGTAACATTTTTCTTTAATGGAGGAGAAGAAAAACAATATGAAGGAGAAGACAGAATATTAGTACCATCACCAAAAGTAGAAACTTATGACATGCAACCAGAAATGAGTGCACCTGAAGTAACAGAAAAAGTATGTGAAGCTTTAGAAAATGATAAATATGATGCAATTATCTTAAACTATGCAAATACAGATATGGTAGGACATACAGGAAGCTTAGAAGCTGCTATAAAAGCAGTAGAAACAGTTGACGAATGTGTAGGAAAAGTTGTAGAAATAATAGAAAACAAAAAAGGAAATTTAATAATCACAGCAGACCATGGAAATGCAGAACAAATGATAGATTATAAAACAGGAGAACCACACACAGCACATACAACAAATCCAGTACCAATAATATTAATAACAGATAACAAAGATTATAAATTAAAACAAGATGGAAAATTAGCAGATTTAGCACCAACAATGCTTGAATTAATGGGAATTGAAAAGCCAGAAGAAATGACAGGAGAAAGTCTATTAATCAAAGAATAGGGGTAAATATGTTAAAACATACCAAAAAAATAGAAGAAATGTATGAAGATATTCAAAGGCGAATATTTTACATGATACCAGAAAAATGGGATAAAGTTTATTTATATTCATCTGTTTATGAAAAAGTTGATGGAAAATCAACAGGGGAACTATTTTTCTATTATATTCCAAAAGGAATTTTTAAGAAAAATCCAATTAATGTATATGAAATACCACAAAAATTTAATTTAGATGAAAAAGAATATATTAACCTAGTAAATATCTTATACAAAAAAATAATAGAATTAAGAGAAGAATTTAAAAAAATAGAAATTGTATCAACATGGACTAACATAACTATGTCAATTGAGGGAATAAAATTTAGAGTCGAATATGACTATGAAGATTTAAAAAAGTCAAAATTTACAAGTTATGAAAGACATATTATATGGAGATACAATAATCTAAATATTGGCGAAAATCAATTAAACAAAGAAGAAAGAAAAATATTAGAAAGATATTTACTAGGTGAAAAAGTTGTTAGAAGAAGAGAACGCTATGAAGCTGGAATTTATATGAAAGATATAAAAAACATTGTAGACTATGACACAGAAAGTTATAATAGCGACCAAAATATAGAATATATAGCAACTCAAAGTGAAAAAGCAAGAAATCAAATAATTAGTTCAATAGAACAAAAAAACCAAACAACGAAAATATAGTTTTTAATTTTTAGAAGTAATTCTAAATATAATAAAAAATGAAGTACAATTCGTAAAATGAATGTAATGAAGGGAGCAAAGAAAATGATTTATTCAAAAGAATTAGAAGGAATGTGTACAGTAGCAAAAGGAGTGGACCATGGACCAGCACCAATCCCAGAAGAAGGGAAATGGGTTAAAGCAAAAGATATAAAAGACATATCAGGATTAACACATGGTATTGGATGGTGCGCACCACAACAAGGAGCATGTAAACTAACATTAAATGTAAAAGAAGGAATTATTCAAGAAGCATTAGTAGAAACAATAGGATGTTCAGGAATGACACACTCAGCAGCAATGGCAGGAGAAATATTAACAGGAAAAACAATATTAGAAGCATTAAATACAGACTTAGTATGTGATGCTATAAACACTGCAATGAGAGAACTATTTTTACAAATAGTATATGGAAGAACACAAACAGCATTTTCAGAAGGAGGACTTCCAGTAGGAGCCGGATTAGAAGATTTAGGAAAAGGACATACAAGCCAAGTAGGAACAATCTATTCAAGTAAACTAAAAGGACCAAGATACTTAAATCTAGCAGAAGGATACATAGTAGAATTAGGATTAGACAAGGATGACCAAATTATTGGTTATAAATATGTTCATTTAGGAAAAATGATGGATAACATCAAAAAAGGAATAGACCCACAAGAAGCAATAGAAAAAGCTTCTGGTACTTATGGAAGATTTAATGAAGCAGTTAAAAGAATAGACCCTAGAGAAGAATAGATGTCCCAGCAGGGATGGTTCTTTTGGGACACTGTAAGTAATAATTAAAGGAGGAAAATTAAATGGCAGTAACATTTGAAAGTTATGAAAGAAGAATAGACCAAATAAAACCAGTAATGGAAAAATACGGAATAAAAGATTTTGAAGATGCATTAGAAATATGTAAAGAAAAAGGATTTAATCCTTATGAAATAGTAAAAGGAGTTCAACCAATTTGTTTTGAAAATGCAGCTTGGGCATATACCTTAGGAGCTGCAATTGCAATCAAAAAAGGATGCACAAAAGCAGCAGATGCAGCAAAAGCAATAGGAGAAGGATTACAAGCATTTTGTATACCAGGTTCAGTTGCAGATGACAGAAAAGTTGGATTAGGACATGGAAATTTAGCATCAATGTTGTTATCAGAAGAAACAAAATGTTTTGCATTTTTAGCAGGACACGAAAGCTTTGCAGCAGCAGAAGGTGCTATTGGTATAGCAAAATCAGCAAACAAAGTTAGAAAAGAGCCATTAAGAGTAATTTTAAATGGACTTGGAAAAGACGCAGCTCAAGTAATTTCAAGAATTAATGGATTTACATATGTAAAAACAGACTTTGATTTCTTCACAGGAAAAGTAAATGTAGTAGAAGAAATAAAATACTCAGAAGGAGAAAGAAGCTTAGTTAGATGCTATGGAGCAAATGACGTTAGAGAAGGTGTAGCAATCATGTGGATGGAAGATGTTGATGTATCTATAACAGGTAACTCAACAAATCCAACAAGATTCCAACATCCAGTAGCAGGAACATATAAAAAAGAAAGAATTGAAGCAGGAAGAAAGTATTTCTCAGTTGCTTCAGGTGGAGGAACAGGAAGAACATTACATCCAGATAATATGGCAGCAGGACCAGCATCTTATGGTATGACAGATACAATGGGAAGAATGCACTCAGATGCACAATTTGCAG
>CAOJQV010000008.1 GCA_948441945.1 uncultured Clostridium sp.
TTTTGCAATAATTACACGAATTAATCAAAACGTAGTCAAATATTTCATCTAAATAAATTGCTTTTTTTTCTTTTCTATTTTCTTTTACTGCATCCCAAAAAATATCTATTAATAAATACATACCATATTTTAAATTATCTTCTCCTAAATCATAAATATCTGCAACTATTAATTCATTATTTAATTTGATATTTGAATAATTATTAAAATATTTCATTGAACCTTCAACAAATGGAATTAATTTAATTTTAAATTTTTGAGTTTTTTTATCTTTTTTTAATATATTATATAAATCTTCTAATATTGGCATTTCTTTTTCTGATTTAAATTTTCCATTTTTATTTATTAAACTTTTATCATCAAATGTAATATTTTTTATTTTATAAACTTCAATTAATTTTTCTTCTAATAATGCTTTTTCTTCTTCATCCATTTCTCCAAAAATTAAATTAAAAAATCCTATTAATTTTCCTATTTTTGTTGCTAAATATCCATTTTCTCCGTCTTCTATACTTTCCTTTCTTATTTCTAAAGGATTTATATATGTATTTGATGTTGGTCCTATTTTAATTAAACTGCCTTTTAATTTTTCACAAATTTTATTATATTCTCTATCTGGGTCTATAATATATTGATTAATTCCTAATAATTTATATCTTAATATTAATAATTTTGTATAAAAAGATTTTCCTGCTCCACTTGTTCCAAAAATACAAATATTTGCATTTTTATATTTATTTGTATTATACCTATCAATAAAAACTAATGAATTATTATAAATATTACTACCAATAAAAATTCCATCTTTATCATAAATGCTAGAAGAAATAAATGGATAAGTACTAATAAGTCCACTTGTTAAAATATTTCTTCTTGCAGCTTGTTTAATTATTTTTCTGTTTTCCATTATTGGTAAGCCTGCTAAAAAACATTCCTCCTGTCTAAAATTTGCTCTTTTAGTTTGCATACCTTTACTTAATAAAATTCCTTCTATTTTATTTAAATTATATTCTAATTCTTTTTTATCTTCTGCATATAAATTTATATAAATATATAAAAAAAATAATTCTTCTCCATTTACTTGTATTTCTTTTCTTATATATTTTGCATCATTATAAGTGTAAGAAGCAATATCAATGTCTTGTCTATTTTGATTTGATTCTTTTATTTCTACTCCAACATTTCCAATATGATATGTTAAATCTTTTATTACTTTATAACTATCTTGTTTTTCATAAAAAATAGAAATATTCATATTAATATTTGTTTCAATTAAATTTTTTAATAATAAATCATTTTGTTCTCTATAATAATTTATAACAATTAAAGATGAATAAAATAAATTATCAATTTCTAAATATTTGGGATTTTGCATATTAATATATGCTGGCGAAATTAAATCTTTTTTTGAAAAAATACCTGATAAAAATTTATTATTTTCTTCAATTTTTTTATTTATAATATTTCCTCCTTTTTTATTTTTAATTATTAAATTTAAATTAATTTATTTAATAATTATTTATTTTAATTATTTTATTTAAATTTAATTTATTTTAAAATTATTTATTTTTTATTATTTTATTTAAATTTAATTTATTTAATAATTATTTATTTTTTAATTAATTATATTAATAAAAAATAAAATAGCCTTATTTTGGATTTTAATGATTTTTTATTTTTAATTATTTATAAAATTTCTTGTATTTAATAAAGAATTAAATATTTTATAAATATTATTTTTATTATTTATTTCCAAAACATTATTTCCACATCTAAATAAACATTCTTTAATTTTAAAATATTTTTCTTTTAAATCATTTTCTATAATTTCCATAGAATTAATATTATTATTTTTTTCATTTGATAAAATTAGATAAAAATCTTTTGATGATGATTTTTTTGAATTATTTAATTGATTAATAAATTTAATATAATTTTCTGAAATTTCATTTAAATATTTATTTTCTTTTTTTTGGATATTTTTTTGAATATTTAAAATATGTTGACTTAAATCTTCTTTATTACTTTGAATTAAAATTTGAAAATTAAAATTACAAGTTTTTAATAAAATTTTATAAGAATTTAAAATTGTTTGTTTTTCTAAATCTGATTTTAAATTATAATTAATTGGAATTATTTTAATTATTTTTATATATTTATTTTTATTTATTTTTATAATTCCATTATCAAAAATTTTTTCAATTGGAATCCAATCTTGAACGTTTTTATATTTTATTTTTTTCACCTCCATTGCTTTTATATTTTACATTGATTTTTTTTATTTGTCAACATAAACTTTTCGACATATTTATACATTTTATTTTTTAATTTATTTTTTAATTTATTTTTTATTTTATTTTTTGAATATTTTTTTTATTTTTGTAAATAATAATTTTATAAGGTTGATAATAGTTGAGCAAAGAATTATAATGGATTTTAATTAGTTTATTATAATTCGAGCAAAGATGTATTATGGTGTATTTAATATATTATAATATGTCGGAGATAAGAGTATATTATTTGTGTGTAGGCTATATTTTATTTATTTTTTGTATATGGTCAAAATATAGGTAATATATTCGAGCTAAGATTATTCTTTTATCTAAAATTTAAAAGTGGTTATTATTAGTCCCACGTTTGGATGAATATAGTTACTTGTGGTGGATTAATAGTCGAGCGACTGATTAATATATGTGGTATCTGGCTTATTTATATAGCAATATATATTAGGTTTAAATATTAGATATATTAGTTTTAGCTAAGATTATTATCGGCTTTATCGATTAATGGCAGGTTTTAATTAACCTGCCATTAAATTTTAAATATCAAGATTTTTTACATATTTAGCATTTTGTTCAATAAATTCTCTTCTAGGTTCTACTTCATCACCCATTAATAATGTAAAAGTCTCATCAGCTTTTATTGCATCATCCATTGTAACTTTAACTAAAATTCTAGTTTCTGGATTCATTGTTGTTTCCCATAATTGTTCAGGATTCATTTCTCCTAAACCTTTATACCTTTGTAGCCCTAGTTGATCCCTTGAAATGCCTTTTTCCTCTAAATCTTTATAAGCTTTATCTAAATCTTCATCTGTATAACAATAAATATCTTCCATACCTTTTTTAGATAATTTATAAAGTGGTGGTTGAGCTAAAAATACATTTCCATTTTCTATTAATGGTCTCATATATCTAAAGAAAAATGTTAATAATAATGTTCTAATATGTGCACCATCAACATCAGCATCAGCCATAATAATTACTTTTCCATATCTAATCTTTGTAATATCAAAATCAGAACCAATTCCAGCACCAACTGCTAGAATAACAGGATTTAATTTATCATTACCATATATTTTATCAGCTCTTGCTTTTTCAACATTTAGCATTTTTCCCCAAAGTGGTAAAATAGCTTGGAACTTTCTATCTCTTCCCTGTTTTGCACTTCCACCGGCTGAATCTCCCTCAACTATATAAACTTCACATTCCTCTGGATTTTTACTACTACAATCAGCTAATTTTCCAGGTAATGTTGATACTTCCATTTGGCTTTTCTTTCTTGCTAATTCTCTAGCTTTTCTTGCTGCTTCCCTAGCTCTTGAAGCACTTATACATTTATCTAAAACTGCTTTTGCTACACTAGGATTTTCTTCTAAAAATGTTGATAAAGCTTCATTTACCATACTTTGTACAACACCTGTAACTTCACTATTTCCTAATTTTGTTTTTGTTTGACCTTCAAATTGAGGCTCTTTTACTTTTACAGAAACTACAACTGTTATACCTTCTCTAATATCCTCACCTTGTAAATTAGGTTCTTTTTCTTTTAATATATTATGATTTCTAGCATAATCATTAAATACTTTTGTTAAAGCTCTTTTAAATCCTTCTAAATGAGTTCCACCTTCTACTGTATTTATATTATTTACAAATGTATATACATTTTCACTATATGTAGTAGTATATTGTATTGCTATTTCAACTGGAACTTCTCCTGATTTTTCTATATAGATAGGATTTTGATGAAGTTTATCTTTATTTTTATTTAAAAATTCTACAAATGAAACTAGTCCACCTTCATAGCAAAATTCTGATTTTTTAATATTCTCTTCATCCCTTTTATCTTCAATTGTTATTTTTATACCTTTAGTTAGAAATGCTATTTCCCTAAGTCTTTTTTCTAATACTTCAAATTCATATTCTAAAGTTTCGAATATTTTATCATCTGCTAAAAATCTTACTAATGTTCCAGTTTTATCGGAATTTCCTATCTTTTCTAACTTTTGAACTGTTTTACCTTCTTCAAATTTCATTTGATATTTTCCGCCATCTCTATCAATTGTAACTTCTGTCCATGTAGAAAGTGCATTTACAACTGAAGCTCCAACACCATGAAGACCACCTGAAACTTTGTATCCACTATCTCCTCCAAATTTTCCTCCAGCATGTAAAACTGTATAAACTGTTTCTGCAGTAGATATATGTGTTTTAGGATGTATTTCTACAGGAATTCCTCTACCATTATCCTGAACAGAAATTATATTACCTGGTTCTATTGTAACATTTATTTCCGTACAATATCCAGCTAATGCCTCATCAACTCCATTATCTACTATTTCATATACTAAATGATGAAGTCCTCTTACAGACGTACTTCCTATATACATACCAGGTCTTTTTCTTACGGCTTCAAGACCTTCTAAAACTTGAATTTGATCAGCTCCATACTTATGCTCAAATTTCTCCATTTATATTCCTCCTTGATTGTTTTCTTTAATAACTTTTCCATTAGTAACATTATATTCTAAATAATTTAAATTTTCAATATCTAATTTTTCAGTTCCCGTAATAATTACTTGTGTATCCTTTATATATTCTAAAAAATTTTTTCTTCTTTTTTTGTCTAACTCTGACATAAAATCATCTAATAATAATATTGGATATTCACCTATATCATCATATATAATATATAATTCACCTAATTTTAAAGAAAGCATTGCAGTTCTATTTTGACCTTGTGAACCATATATATTAATTTGTTTATCATTTATATTAATAATAAAATCATCTCTATGAATTCCTTTTGTAGTATACCCTTTTATTATATCTAATTTTCTTCTTTGTTTTAATAAATTTAAATATTCATTTTTATCTTTACATTCAGTAATATATTCTAAATCTATTTCTTCTTTATTTTCAGTAATATTTTTATGAATTATTTTTATTTTATCTTTTAATTTATTTATAAATTCTGTTCTATATTGACAAATTTTAATTGCATATTCTGATAATTTCTCATCCCATATATCAAGCATATTTTCATCTTTGTTATTTTCTCTTATTTGTCTTAAATATTCATTTCTATGTTCCAATGTTTTTATATATAAATTATATATATACATATAATTAGGTCTTAATTGACTAATCATAATATTTAAAAATTTTCTTCTATTTTCTGGACCACCTTTTAAAATGTTAATATCTTCTGGAGTAAAAATTACAATATTTATATTTCCTAAAAGTTCACTTAATTTTTTTATTTTTATATTATTTAAATAAATATTTTTTTTATTACCTAATTCAATTTTTATTTTACCATCTCTATCTTTTTTTTCAAATTCAATTTCTATAATAGAATTCTCTTTTCCTAACATAATCATTTCCGAATCTTTTTTAGTCCTAAATGATTTTCCTAAACTTGATAAAAAAATTGATTCAATAATATTTGTTTTTCCTTGTGCATTTTCTCCATAAAAAATATTTATGTTTTTGCAAAATTGTATTTTTTGTTCTTCATAATTTCTAAAATTTTTAATATTTATATTATTTACCCACATAAGTCTTCTCCATTTTCCACAAATAGTTAGCAAACTGTTGAAAATATTATTCTTCTTTTAATCTAATTGGTAAAATCATATAAACATATTCTTTATTTTCAGTAGATTTTATTAAACATGGTGATATATTTGTTCCAAATTCTACATACACTTCTTCATCATCAATAGATTTTAAGCTATCAAGAAAATATTTAGGATTAAATCCTGCTTCTAAATTCTTTCCTTCCGTAGATATAAATAACTCTTCTTTAGCATCTCCTGTTTGATTTGTACATGATATTACTACTTTTCCAATATCAACACTTAATTTAACTGGATATTTTTTTTCTTTTTCTACTGAAGAAGATGATATTAAACTAATTCTTTCAAAACTATTTTGTAGATTATTTTTATTTACTTTTATTCTTGTTTCCCAATTTTCTGGAATTACATTTTTATAATTTAAAAATTCTCCATCTAAAACTCTTGTAACTATTTTACAATTAGCCATTTCAAATAAAGCTTGATTTTTAGAAACTCCTATTTTAACAGTTTCATAAGAATCTGATAATATTTTATTTACTTCATTTAAAGTTTTTCCTGGTATAACAGCACTAAAATCATTAGTTTCTTTATTTAAAAATATACTTCTTAATGCTAATCTAAATCCATCTACAGCAACAATATTTAATTTATTTTTTTGTATTTCAAATAAACATCCTGTAAATATAGGTCTATTTTCTTCTGTACTTACTGCAAATATTGTTTTTCTTATCATATTTTTTAGTGTATTTTGTTCTACTTCTATAGAATTTTCTACTTCTATTTTTGGTAATTCAGGAAATTCATCTGGATTCATAGTTGCTAATTTATAAAGTGAACCTTCACATTCTATTTCTAATAAATTATTATCATTTATTTGTATATGTATTTCTGTATCAGGTAATTTTCTAATTATTTCACTAAACATTATAGCATTTACTACTGTACTACCTTGTTGTTGCACTTCACAATCCATAACATACTCTATTCCTATTTCTAAATCATAAGTAGTTAATTTTAGTTCATTATCATTAGTTTGTATTAAAATACCTTCTAATATAGGCATTGTTGTTTTTGAAGCTACACCTTTTACTACGGAATTAATAGCTTTTAAGATTTTGTCTTTGTAACAAATTATTTTCATTTTTACTTCCTCCCTTTATTTATTTTAAATATAATAAATATATTTAGTAGTATTAGTATTAGGTCGTGTGGAAACTGTGGAAAACTATGTTGAAAGTTGATATACCTAGAAAAAATATTGTGAATAGTTTGGTGGAAAATTTATGTTTTTTTCCACATAAGAAATATCTGTATGTTTATAAATTACTTTTACACAGTTTTTAAACACCTTATTCACACAATCTTGTGGATATCCAATGTACATATTCCGTAAGAATAATTATATGTTTTTTTTACAAACAATTATTTTTACAAACAACCATTTTAAAAAGATAAAATTTATTTTGAAATGTTCTATTTTTTTTCGTTCGTAATTATGTTCTTAACACTTTCCACAATTAACTTAGTACTATTTTTTTCTTTTATCTCTTTTGAAATTTTATTGTATCCATGCATAACAGTTGAATGATCTCTATTTCCAAACTCAGCACCTATCTGAGGAAAAGACATGTTAGCGACTTCTCTACATAAATACATAGCTATTTGTCTAGGAAATGCTATATCATTAGACCTTTTACTTCCAGATAAGTCATCCTTATTTATACTAAAATATTTTGAAACAGTTTCTTTAATAAAATCAGCAGATATTACTTTTTCACTTTCATATTTAAATTCATTAATTATATTTTCAGCTAATTCTATTGTAATAGGACTGTGAGTTAAAGAAGCTCTAGCTACTATTTTATTAAAAACACCTTCTAATTCTCTAATATTAGAATCTATTTTAGTTGCAATATCTGATAAAATTAAATCATCTATTATAAGATTTTCATCTTGAGCTTTTTTTATTAAAATTGCTAATCTAGTTTCATAATCAGGGAAAGATATATCTGCTAAAAGTCCCCATTCAAATCTAGATTTAAGTCTATCTTCTAAAAATTCTATATCTCTAGGAGGTTTATCACTAGAAATAATTATTTGTTTTCCATCTTCTCTTAATGTATTAAAAGTATGAAAAAATTCTTCTTGAACTCTATCCTTTCCAGCTATAAACTGTATATCATCTATTAATAAAACATCTATATTTCTATATTTATTTCTAAAAATTTCTGTTTTATTATCTTTTATAGAATTAATTAATTGATTTGTAAATTTTTCTGAAGTTACATATAATACATTAGAATTTTTATTATTTTCTATAATTCTATTACCAATTGCTTGCATTAAATGTGTTTTTCCAAGACCTACACCTCCATATAAAAATAATGGATTATAAGAATTTCCAGGTTCATTACCTACAGCTAATGCAGCAGCATGAGCAAATCTATTATTATTTCCAACAACAAATGTTTCAAAAGTATATTTATTATTTAAGGTAGAATGATTTTTTTCTAGTTCTATATCAGAAACATTTGATTTTTTATCTGATATTATTTTATCACCATCTTCTTCTTTAGATTTATCTATTACTGAAAATGTCCATTCTCTATTTGTTATATATCTTAATGTATTAAAAATTAAACTATTAAATTTATTTTCTATAAAATCTTTTTGAAATTCACTTGAAGCAATAAAAACTATATTATCATTTTCTATTTTTTCTATTTCTAATGGTCTAATCCATGTATCATAAGAAATTTGTGATAATTCACCTTCTAGTAGTTCTTTTAATTTATTTAATAGTTCATCTTTATCTAAATTCATTATGTTCATCCTTTCTAAAAAATTATCCACATAATTATCCACAACACTGATTAATAGTGGATTTAAAAGTCAAAAAACAGAAAAAATCTCAAACATAGATTTCCCTAATGTTTAAATAGAAAAATTTATCTTTTTTTGATAATTCTTATGATACCAAAATAAATGACAATAAGTCAATAGAATTGTGGAAAAATTTTTTAATAAAGGATTTTTTGATGAAAAAAGTAATATTAAAATTACAAAAAAATTACAAAAATATTAAAATAATATTACAAAAAAAGGTTTACATAGTGTATTTTTTTATTTTTTTAAATAAACTATTGACAAAAGTTATATATTTCTTGTATAATCGATATACTTATGATTTGTATAAAATTTCCACCAAAATGGAATTTAATAAAGAAAGCTAATAGGAGGTGCTATTAATGAAAAGAACATTTCAACCAAAAACAAGACAAGAAAAGAAAGAACATGGATTTATGAAAAGAATGAAAACTAGAGCAGGCAGAAACGTTTTAAAAGCAAGAAGAGCAAAAGGTAGAAAAAAATTAAGTGCTTAAATTATATTATAAAAAATTTATATATAAAAAAGGCAAGTACAAATTTAATTATTCTTGCCTTTTAATATAATTTAAAGTAAAAAAATTAGTTTTTTCATTTATTCTAACACTAGAAAGGGAAAAGAAGTAATGAAAAAAACAAAAATGTTAAAAAAAAATTATGAGTTTAAAAATATTATATCAAAAGGAAAATATTATTCAGGTAAAAATATAGAAGCATTTATAAAAAAAAATAATAAAAAATATAATTTATTAGGAATTGCTATAAGCAAAAAAATAGGTAAGGCCGTAAAAAGAAATACTATTAAGAGATATATAAGAGAAAGTTTTTATATTTTTGAAAAAGATATAGAACTTGGGTATAGTATTATTTTTTTATGGAAAAAAAATAGTAATATTGAAAATGCCACATTTAAAAATATAAAAAACGATATGAATAATATTCTAGAAAGAGCTCATATAAAAAATAAGGAAATATAAAAGTGAAAAAGTTATTAATAAAAATAATAGAATTTTATCAAAATCATATTTCTTTATGGTTAGAAAGTAAAAATATAAAGTGCAAATTTTATCCAACATGTTCAGAATATACAAAGCAAGCTATAACAAAATATGGTTCTATAAAAGGAATATGTTTGGGAATATATAGAATTTTAAGATGTAATCCTTTCTCCAAAGGAGGGTATGATCCACTAAAATGAGAAGGAGGAATATAAATGTTTCAATTTTTTGCAAATATTTTTGGAACTTTATTAAATATAATAAATAATGTAGTTGGTAATTATGGAATAGCAATTATAATATTTACAATTGTAATAAAATTAATAATGTTACCATTATCTATAAAACAACAAAAAACAATGAAAAAGAGCGCTAAAATCCAAAAAAAAATAAAGGTTTTACAATTTAAATATAAAAATGACCAAGAAAAATTAAATAGAGAAATGATGGATTTATACAAACAAGAAAATATGAGTCCATTTAGTGGATGTTTAAGTGCTATTGCTCAATTTATACTATTAATCTCAATTTTTTACATGGTAAGATTTCCATTAACATATATGGAAAAAATAGATAAATCAGATATTGAAAACTATGTACAACAAATGAAAGATGAACAAATTGAAGTAAGTCAATCATACCAAGAAATAGATATTATTAGGGAAATAGACTTTTTAAAAGAAAAATTACCTGAAGATGAAAAATTAAAAGAAATTAATATTAATATGAATTTCTTTGGATTAGACTTAAGTAAGATACCACAACAAAACTTAGGGGATTGGACAGTTTATATAATACCAGTACTTTATATAATATCAACCTTTATTTCTATGAGAATTACTACATCAATGCAAACTAAAAAAGATGATAAAGATGAAGTTATAGATATTACAGAAAACGCAGAAAATAAAGATAAGAGTAACGAAAGAAATGAAATGGAAGATGCTATGGCACAATCAAATAAAATGATGTCTTGGATGATGCCAATAATGTCAGTTTCAATATCTATAGTTGCACCATTAGGACTAGCTCTATATTGGTTAGTAAATAATATATTAATGATCTGTGAAAGATTAGTTTTAAATAAAGTTATAAAAGACTAATATAAAAACTATATTTGTTTTCCAGAAGAAAGGATTTAAAGATGGATAAAACTATTATTTCAGAAGGTAAAACTACAAATGAAGCAATTGAAAATGGATTAAAAAAACTAAATGTATCTAAAGATATGGTAGATATAAAAGTTTTGGAAAATGAAGAAAAAAGAAACTTTTTTAGTATATTAGCACCTAGAGTTGTTAAAGTTCAATTAACATTAAAAGAAAGAAAAGAAAATGTAAAAAAGGAAAGAAAAGAAATTATATTAAAACCTGAGGAACAAGAAAAAGCAAAAGAAAATGCAACAAAATTCTTAAATGAATTTTTAAATAAAGTAAGTAAAGATAGTCAATATGAAATAAATGTTAATGAAAGTTACTTAAATGTAACAATTAAAAATAGAGATTTAGGATTCCTAATAGGATATAGAGGAGAAACATTATATGCTCTTCAAAATATTTTAGCAACAGTAGCAAGTAAAGGAATAGAGAACAGAATTAGAGTTATTTTAGACATAGAAGGATATAAAGAAAAAAGACAAAAAGCATTAGAAGATTTAGCAGAAAAGATTGCAAAAACAGTTGTTAGAACAAGAAAACCAGTTACATTAGAACCAATGCAAGCTTATGAAAGAAAAATAATTCATACAAAATTACAAAACCATGAAAAGGTTGAAACAAGAAGTATAGGAGAAGAACCTAGAAGAAAAGTAGTAGTTGAATTAAAAAGAAAATAATATAAAAATCAGAGGTCAAAGGTCAGATTTTTACTTAAAAAGTAATGTCTATCTTTGATTTTTTTTATATTAATACTTTTAAAAGCTTACATAATGTGATAAAATATTGTAAGAAAATTAAATATAAAGGAGAATTAAAATGAATGTAATAGCTTCTATATCTACGGCACCTCGGTATAGGTGGAATAGGAATAGTAAGATTAAGTGGAGATGAATGTTTTGAAGTTTTACGTAAAATTTTTAAACCAAAAAAGCAAGAAAACATAGAAGATATAAAAGGATATACTATAAAATACGGTTACATAGTGGAAAACGAAGAAATTATTGATGAAGTGTTAGTTTCATATTTTAAATCACCAAAAAGCTATACAACAGAGAATATGTGCGAAATAAACACACATGGAGGAAATGTAATTGTAAGAAAAATATTAGAATTATGTTTAAAAAACGGAGCAAATTTAGCAGAACCTGGAGAATTTACAAAAAGAGCATTTTTAAATGGAAGAATAGATTTATTACAAGCTGAATCCGTAATAGATATTATAAATGCTAAATCAGAAAAAGAAGTAAAAACAGGTATTAAACAATTAGAAGGAAATTTATCAAAAAAAATAAAAGATATAAAGCAAGAAATAATAGACATTATGGTCAATGTAGATGTTAGTATAGATTATCCAGAATATGATGTAGAAGATGTTACAAATAATCAAATACTAAATATGTTAGATAGTGTACAATTAAAATTAGAAACATTAGAAAAAAGCTTTGATAACGGAAAATTAATAAAAGAAGGAATAAAAACAGCAATTATAGGAAAACCAAACTCTGGTAAATCTTCATTATTAAATTATATTCTAAAAGAAGAAAGAGCAATCGTTACGGAGTATGAAGGAACAACAAGAGATACAATTGAAGAATTCGTGAATATAGAAGGGATTCCCTTAAAACTAATAGATACAGCTGGAATTAGAAATGCAAAAGACGAAGTCGAAAAAATAGGAATAGAAAAATCAAAAGAAATAGCAACAGAAGCAGATTTAATTATAGCTATTTTTGACGCTTCAAAAGAATTAACAAAAGAAGATACAAAAATATTAGAAATTATAAAAAATAAAAAAATAATAATTTTATTAAATAAAGTAGATTTAAATCCAGTAATAAAAGAAGATGATAATAGATTTAAAGATATTACAAAATACATTTTTTCAGTTTCTATTTTAAAAGATATAGGACTAGAAAAACTAAATAATGCAATAGTAGAGATGTTTAATTTAAATGAAATAAACTTAGATAATGAAATCATAATTACTAATTTAAGACATAAAAACTTAATTAGCGAATCAATAGAAAATGTTAAAAAAGTAAGAAATACTATTAAAGAAAATATGCCAATTGATATTATAGCAATATTTATAAAAGATATTTTAGAAAATTTAGGAAATATAACAGGAGAATTTGTAACAGATGATATAATAAATGAAATTTTTGCCAAATTCTGTTTAGGAAAATAATTATTTGTAATATCATCAAAATTGAAAATAAGACATTTTTGTACTTAATATAATATAATTTATATATAAAAGATAAAAAACGTTTAAAAGTCAAAATAAGAAGAAATAGAGAAAAATATAAAAATAATATAAAAAGTGTTTTTAAAGCAAAAAGCGAACAAAAAAGTAAGTAAACATAATATATAAAGTAATATTACTAGTGATACATATATAATATATAAAATATTAAGATTTGATTTTGTTTAGGGAAATTGCAGTTTAATTGGATAAATTATTAAATAAAAAATAAACTTTATAGTTAATATTGAAAAACAAAGAAAAAAAACACAGATTTCTGTTTCTCGTGGAAAGGAGAAAAAATGAGTTATTATGCAGGAGATTATGATATAGCTGTTATAGGAGCAGGACATGCAGGATGTGAAGCAGGACTAGCGGCAGCTAGATTAGGGATGAAGACATTAGTATTTTCAATTAGCCTAGAAGCAATTGCAAATATGCCATGTAACCCTCATATTGGAGGAAGTTCAAAAGGACATTTAGTAAGAGAAATAGATGCACTTGGTGGAGAAATGGGTAAAAACATTGATAAAACAATGATACAAATTAAAATGTTAAATACCTCAAAAGGACCAGCGGTACATTCATTAAGAGCACAAGCTGATAGAAAAAAATATCATATAGAAATGAAGCATACATTAGAAAAACAAGAGAACCTATATCTAAAACAGGGAGAAATTGTGGATATTAAAATTGAAAATAACAAAGTAGTAAGTGTAGAAACATCAGTTGGTGCAATTTATGGAGTAAAAGCTGTTATTGTTGCCACAGGAACATATTTAAAAGGAAAAGTATTTATGGGAGAATTCTCAGAAGAAAGTGGACCAGATGGTGTATCTGCAGCTAATAAACTATCAGAATCATTAAAGAAAATAGGAGTTGATTTAGTAAGGTTTAAGACAGGAACACCAGCTAGAATAAATAAAAGAAGTATAGACTTCAGCAAAATGGAAATTCAAAAAGGTGATGAAAATATAGTTCCATTTTCTTTTGATGATGAGATAAAAGAATTAAAACAAGTAGATTGTTATTTAACATATACTAATGAAGAGACACACAAAATAATAAGAGAGAACTTACATCGTTCACCATTATATGCAGGAGAAATAAAGGGAACAGGACCTAGATATTGTCCTTCAATAGAAGATAAAGTAGTTAGATTTAGTGATAAACCAAGACATCAAGCATTTGTTGAACCTGTAGGAAGAGATACTGATGAAATGTATATACAAGGATTAAGCTCATCACTACCAGAAGATGTTCAGATTGCTTTATATAGAACAATACCAGGTTTAGAAAATGCCGAATTTACAAGGTCAGCTTATGCAATTGAATATGATTGCATAGACCCTTCAAATTTAAAATTATCTTTAGAATATAAAGGAATAGAAGGATTATTTATGGCAGGACAAACAAATGGAACTTCTGGATATGAAGAAGCTGCTTGCCAAGGTTTAATTGCAGGAATTAATGCAACACAAAAAATAAAAGGAAAAGAACCAATTATTTTAGATAGAACACAAGGATATATTGGAGTTTTAATAGATGATATTGTTACAAAAGGAACAAATGAGCCATATAGGATGATGACATCAAGAGCAGAATATAGGCTATTACTGAGACAAGACAATGCAGATTTACGTTTAACAGAAATTGGACATGATGTAGGACTTATATCAGAAGAAAGATATCAAAGATTTTTAATAAAAAAGGAAAATATAAATAAAGAAATAGAGAGATTAAAATCAACAATTGTAAAACCAACAAAAGAAGTTAATGAATTGTTAAAAAAATATGGTACATCTGAACTTACAACAGGAACAAAGATGGCAGAATTATTAAAAAGAACAGAATTAAATTATGAAAATTTAGAAGCTATTGATGATGGTAGGCCAGAACTTAGTAAGCAAGAGGAAGAAGAAGTTGAAATACAAGTTAAATATGAAGGATATATAAAAATGCAAGAGGAACAAGTACAAAAATTCAAAAAACTAGAAGCAAAACTATTACCAGATAATATAAATTATGAAAAAATAAATGGACTAAGCTTAGAATCAAGACAAAAGTTAAATAAATTTAAACCACACTCTATAGGACAAGCTTCTAGAATATCTGGAGTATCTCCAGCAGATATATCAGTATTACTAATTTATTTGCAAATGAATAAAAACGAAGGAAAGGTATAATTATGAATCAAGAAGAATTTAAAAAATTAATGAACTTTTATGCTAATAAGATAAATATAATGTTTACTGAAGAACAAATAATACAATTTTACAAATATATGAATTTGTTAATTGAGTGGAATAAAAAGATAAATTTAACATCAATAGAAGAACCACAAGAAATTATATTAAAACATTTTATAGACTCTTTAACAATCAATTCTTATATAGAAGACAATCAGACTTTAGTAGATGTAGGAACAGGTGCAGGATTTCCTGGAATTCCTATAAAAATATATAGACCAAATGTAAAAATAGTATTAGTAGATTCTTTAAATAAAAGAATTAACTTTCTAAATGAAGTAATAAAAGAATTAAATTTAAAAGATATAGAAACAGTACATAGTAGAGTAGAAGACTTCGGAAAAAATAGTAAATATAGGGAAAGCTTTGATATTGTAACAGCAAGAGCAGTATCTAATTTAGCTGTATTATCTGAATATCTAGTACCTTTAACAAAAATTGGTGGAAACTGTATTTGTATGAAAGGTAATGAAATAGAAGAAGAATGTAATAATGCAAAAAATGCAATTAAAATATTAGGAGGAAAAATTTCTAAAATAGATACCTTTAAATTACCAGAAAATGATATAAGTAGAAATATAATTGTTATACAAAAAACAAATAAAACACCTAATAAATACCCTAGAAAGGCTGGAATTCCAAGTAAAGAACCTTTAAAATAGACCTAAAAAGTTAGGTCTATTTTTTTATAAAAAATAACAAAAATTTATTGACTTTTTTAATATAATTATATATGATATAAGTATAAAACAAATAGAATATTAAAGTAAATATTTACAACTTATGAAAAGGAGGCAAAAAACGTGGGAAAAGTAATATCAGTAGCAAATCAAAAAGGTGGAGTTGGTAAAACAACAACAACAATAAACCTAAGCACAATGCTAGCAAAAAAAGGAAAAAAAGTCTTATTAATAGACGCAGACCCTCAAGGAAATGCAACAAGTGGACTAGGAGCAGAAAAGGAAGTAGAATTTTCAACTTATGACATTTTGGTAAATGACACAGAAATGGAAGAAGCAATAGAACAAACCATAATAAAAAACTTAAATGTATGTCCATCAAATATAAACTTAGCAGGAGCAGAAGTAGAATTAGTTTCAATGATGTCTAGAGAACAAAGACTAAAAGAAAAACTAGAAAATATAAAAGATAAATTTGATTATATTTTAATAGACTGTCCTCCATCATTAGGATTAATTACACTAAATGCATTCACAGCATCAGACAGTGTATTAATTCCTGTACAATGTGAATATTACGCACTAGAAGGATTAGGACAACTAATAAATACAATAAATCTAGTAAAAAAACATTTAAATAAAGAAATACAAATCGAAGGTGCATTACTTACAATGTATGATATAAGAACAAATCTCTCAAACCAAGTAGTAAGAGAAGTAAAAAAATACTTTGGCAATAAAGTTTACAAATCAGTAATTCCTAGAAATGTAAGACTAAGTGAAGCACCAAGCTATGGAATGCCAATTACAGAATATGACCCTAAATCAAAGGGAGCTAAAACTTATGAAAAATTCACAAAAGAATTCTTAAAAAACAATGAAGATAAAAATTAGTATGAAAGGAAAGTGATATAGATGACTAAAAAAACTGGATTAGGAAAAGGATTAGATGCTTTATTTGGACCAACACCAGAAGAAGAAAAAATGAAAGAAAATGATGTTTTAAAAAATTTAAAGATAACAGAAGTAGAACCTAATCGCGAACAACCAAGAAAAAACTTCAAACAAGAAGCATTAGAAGAATTAGCAGAATCAATTAAAGAATATGGATTAATACAACCAATAATAGTAACAAAAAAAGACGGATACTATGCCATAATAGCAGGAGAAAGAAGATGGAGAGCCTCTAAATTAGCAGGCTTAGAAGAAATACCAGCAATTATTAGAGAAGATGACGAAAGAAAAAATAATGAAATAGCATTAATAGAAAACATACAAAGAGAAGACTTAAACCCATTTGAAAAAGCATTAGGAATTAAAAATTTAATGCAATCTTATGGACTAACTCAAGAAGAAGTATCAAAAAAATTAGGAAAAAGTAGAAGTGCTATTGCTAATACAGTAAGAGTACTAAACTTAGAACCACGTGTTTTAGAATTTGCAAAACAAGGAAAACTTACAGAAGGACACTGTAAAGCATTACTTGCTATAACAGACCCAGAAAAACAATATATAACAGCAGTTAATTTAATTGAAAAAGGGACAAGTGTAAGAGAATTAGAAAACACTAATAAGAAAATAAACAAAAAGACTGTATCAAAAGAAGATTTAAGAAAAATGAATGTACTATATACAGATATAGAAAATACTTTTCAAGGATTTTTTGGAACAAAAGTAAAACTAGACCCAGGGAAGAAAAAAGGAAAAATTATTATTGAATATGCATCAAATGATGATTTAGAGAGAATATTAAGTTTAATGAAATAAAGGAGAGATAATATGCAAGGAATTATTAATTTTTTAAAAACAGATAGTTATTTATTAGTATCTACAGTGTTAATTATATTTTTATTTGTAGGATTTATTATTTTATTAATTACTAATATAAGAACAAAAAAACAATATAAAAAATTTATGGAAAAGTTAGGAAATGGAACTAATATAGAAGAAGATTTAAAGAAATATATAGACCAAGTAGAAGAAGTAAAAGCACAAAATGGTGAAATAATGGAACTTTATAAAGGCATGAAGTTAGATTTAAAAAGTTGCATCCAAAAGATAGGTATAGTTCGTTTTAATGCTTTTAAGGATGTTGGTAGCGATTTGAGTTTTGCTTTGGCGTTATTGGATGAAAAAAATGATGGTGTTGTGCTAAATGGAATTTATTCTAGAGATGTTTCAAATATTTATGCAAAGCCTGTTAAAAATGGTACTTCTACTTATACTTTGTCAAATGAGGAAGAACAGGCTATTAGCAAGGCTGTAAAACTTGAAAAGGAATAATTAGATATGAAGAAAAATATTAAGAATTTTATAAACAAACATTATGATATGTTTGTTTTTGTTATTTTATTTATCAGTATAATTGGATTTTCATTAAATGTAAAAACTATTCCTGGAGATGAAATGTGGAATTTTCAAAATATATATAAAATGTATAATGGATATAAAATATATATTGATGCAAATGTTATTACAACGCCATTATTTCATGTTATAGGCTTAGTACTATTTAAAATACTTGGAGCAAATTTTTTCGTTTTTAGATTATATAACCTTTTTATAAACTTATTTTTATTTTTTGGAGTTTATAAATTATTTAACACTATAAAAGTACAAAAAAGTTATTCTTTATTATTTACTATATTAATTATTTTTTTAAAAAATGAATTAATATTAAGTATGGCTAATTATAATACATTAGCTATTGTATTTATTATTTATGCATCTATAATTTATTTAAATAAGCAAAAATATTCTAACAAAAAATTTATTATATTAGAATCTTTATTTATTATTTTAATTTTTTTAACAAAACAGAGTATAGGAGTTTTTTACTTAACAGGATTTATAATTACGTATATTTTATTTGAAAATAATAATAATAAGATAAGAGACTTAATTAATATTTCTATATTAATTTTACTAACTTCATTAATATTTTTATTAATATTAAATAATATGGGATTGCTTAATGGATTTTTAAATTATACTATTTTTGGTATTAATGAATTTGCTTCAAATAATATATATATAGAAATTGCAGAAATACCATTATTAATTATACCAGTTATTAATTTTATATTAATAAATACATTAAAGAAAAAGAATATAGGAAATAAGGAAATAATAATTAATTTAGAAAAGCTAATTTTTATATCTCTTCCATTATTACTTATTATGTTCCCCATTTTTAATATAACCCATATTACTTTTGCTTTATTTTTATCGTATATAATATTATTAGGAGAACTATATATTATAGTTTGTAAAATAAATATTATAAGAAAAATAAAAAAAGTAGTTTTAATTTTTTTAATATTTATTTCAATCATAATATCTTTATATCATCTGTATGGATATTATAAAAATAAAGATAATAGTTATAGCTATAATGACGTATATTTTGGAGTAGTTTTTGATGATGAAACTAAAATAAAAGTTAAAAATGTAACTAAATATATTAAAGAAAGTAAGAAGAAGGTAATTATTGTATCTACAGATGCAGTATTATATATGACACCATTAAAACAGAATAATGGATATTTTGATGAGCTATTATTAGGAAATTTAGGAAAAGAAGGAGAAGATGGTGTAATAGAAAAAATTTCAGAACTAGATAATACAATAATATTAATTAATAAAGAAGATAAAAGTTATCAAGAATCAGATAAAATTAGAGATTATATAAAAAATAAATTTGAATATATTGGAACAATAGAGGATTTACAAATATATGAAACAAAATGATATAAATGTATTGACAAATGATTTTTAAAATGCTAATATATATACTGTCGCTGGACATACAAAAACATTTGTCAAGCAAATGGAGAGGTGGTCGAGTTGGTTTATGGCACCAGTCTTGAAAATTGGCGTGCGTTTATAGCGTACCGTGGGTTCGAATCCCACCCTCTCCGCCAAACTTTTATAAAGATATAAGACCATAAATTTATAATTTTGTAGATTTAAGATTTTATATCTTTTTTTATATAATATGGAGATGTACCCAAGTGGTGAAGGGGACTGTTTGCTAAACAGTTAGGTCCCGAAAGGGGCGCGGAGGTTCGAACCCTCTCATCTCCGCCAAAATAATGCTTAAGTTTTTAGTAAAAGAACTTAGCGTTTTTTTATTTTTAACCAAAAAAACAAAAAAATAGTAAAAAAAAGTTGAAAAATATTTTAATATAAGTTATAATGATATTATAGGGCAAGAAAGATGGTGATTTTATGCAAAAAATAAAAAGAATAATATGTGTATTTGCTATCACTTTTTTGATTGTTAATATATTTAATGTATCTTTAGGATATGATCCAGATTCACCTGATGGACCAAAAAAAACAGAAGAAAAAGTAACAACAATTGATCCAGGTCGATATAAACCAGGAAAATTAAAAGAAGAAGATGCTAAAGGAGCCCTTTCGAAAGTTGGAGTAGTATTAGGGGCTGTTAGAAATATTAGTGTAGTAGTTTCTGTTATAGGACTTACAATAATAGGTATCAAATATATGTTAGGAAGTGTTGAAGAAAAAGCTAATTACAAAGCTACAATGTTTCCATATATTATAGGATTTGTATTAGCTATATCAGGTACAACGTTAGTAAGCTTTATCTATAGTGCTATTCATTAAATATAAATAAACAAAGTAGGTGATAACAATGAAGTTAAAAACAGTCTTAATTATTATTTTAATATTTGTTATAAATTTAATGTTTTTTAATGTGCATATAGTAAAAGCAACAGATAGTGGTGTTTCGGGCGTTTTTGAAGGAGGAGACAAGTTCGTTTCAGCTGGTAAACAAGGAACTTTTAAAGTTGATGAAAGTGAACTAAAAAAAGCATCTGATACTGTATATAATATATTACTATTTGCAGGAATAGCAGTAGCTGTTATTATGACATCAATTTTAGGAATTAAATTTATGATAGGTTCTGCTGAAGAAAAAGCTCAAGTAAAAGATACATTAGTTCCATTTGTTATAGGGTGTATAGTTGTATTTGGAGCATTTGCAATATGGAAGATATTTATAACAATTGGAAACAGAATATAAATAAGTTATTAAAATTTACTTAGAAAACTAGGTAATTTATATAGAAAAAACAAATTAAAAGGAGGTATAAATATGAAAAAAACAATGAAAGTACTTACAATACTATTATTAGCTATAATATTAATTACTATTACAACAAATGCATTTGCTGTTGGAGGGGAATTAAAACCAAGTAGCGTTAGTGCAACTTTTGCAGATGATGATGGAGGATTATCAGCAAAAGCTGGAAAAATAGTAGGAATGTTAAGAAATATTGCAATTGTTGCTTCAGTAGTTATAGTAACAATATTAGGTATTAAATATATGCTTGGTAGTGTTGAAGAAAAAGCAGAATATAAAAAATCTTTTATGCCATTAATTGTAGGAATGGTAGTAGTTGTATCAGCAACATCAATTGCATCATTTATATTTAATATGGCAAAATAATTTTATGAAGGAGATTCTAAAAAGGGGTCTCTTTTTTTATGCATTTTTAAATAAGATATTACAAAAACATTACAAAAGTATTAAATTTCCACTTTTTTGATAAAAACTATACATTTTTCCACAAATTATGTTATAATTTATATGTATAAATATAAATATTAGGATATGGAGGAAAATAGTATGCAAACCCATGAAATACCAAGAAATTATAAAGGAGAAGGAAGAATATTATATATTTTTTCAAGAAAAGCATTAATATATACAGCTGTGGGAGCTGGAATAGGACTAATATTTTATTTTATGTTAAAAATGGTAGGATATTCTATGATAGGACTTATTATTACTCTTATTTTTGCAGTAATAGGATTTGGGATAGGAACTTTAAAGGTACCAGAGACAACAGCATTTGAAATAACGAGAAAGACAGGTGGAGAAAACATAGATGAGATTATTTTAAGATGGATTAAATTCAAAAATAATGGCAGAAAAGTTTATATATATAAAGAGGAGGAAACAAAAGATGAGCAATAATCAAATGATAAATATATTAACAATTGTATTAGGAATAATGATTAGTATATTAGTTGTTCTATGTATTGTATTTTTAATGTTAAAGTTGAATAGTAAAAAAGGAAATAAAGATAAAACTAATAAAAATAACGATAAAAAGAATAATACAAAGAAAGCTACACCAACGCAACAAAGTTATACAAAAGAATCTATTTTTAAATTTATGGAATTTGATAAAATAAATGATAATATGATAGTTCAAAAAGATGGAAAGAGATTTTTAATGGCTATCGAATGCCAAGGTATAAATTATGACCTTATGTCAGGACTAGAAAAAAATAGTGTTGAACAAGGCTTTTTACAATTTTTAAACACATTAAGGTATCCAATTCAAATATATGTTCAAACAAGAACTGTAAACTTAACTAGCAGTATAAATACATATAAAGATAGAATGAGCGAAATTTCTAAACAATATGCAAATAAACAAATGGAATATAATCAAAAACTTAAATCTGGACAATATTCTGAAAGAGATTTAGAAATGGAAAAATTTGAAATAGCAAGGCAAAGAAATTTATACGAATATGGTGTAGATATAGTAAGTAATACAGAAAAAATGAGTTTAAATAGAAATATTTTAAGTAAACATTATTATATTATAATACCATATTATCCAGAAGATTTGGCAAATAGTGATTTTGATAAAGAAGAAATATCAGGTTTAGCATTTTCAGAATTGTATACAAAAGCTCAAGCAATAATAAGTTCATTATCAGTTTGTGGAATAAATAGTAAAGTACTAGATTCTATGGAACTAGCAGAATTATTATATGTTGCATATAACAGAGATGAGTCTGAAATATTTAATCTAAGAAAAGCATTAAATGCAGGATTTGAAGACTTATATTCTACGGCTCCAGATGTTTTAGATAAAAGAATGAAAGAATTAGATTTAAAAGCAGAAGAGGAAGCAATTATAAAAGCAAATGAAGTTGTTATTAATGTTATGGAAGAAAATGAAAAACAAAGAAGAGCAAAACGTAAAGAGGCAGAACTAGATAGACTTATAGATCAAATGGCAATGGCATTAATTGAAGAAAACAAAAGAGCAATAGGAGAAGATGTGGCACAACAAGCTATTGAAAAAATAGAAAATGAGGAAAAAACAAAAGAAGAGGGAGGAGAAGAAGATGTCAAAGAAACAAAAGCAAAAACAAAAGCTAGAAGAAGAGCAACAGTTTAATGAATACTTAGAAGAAAATGTTAGGACATTAAGAAAAAAGACTATAAAAGAATTAATAGCACCATCTGGAATAGATGCATCAAATATAGACCACTTAGAAATTATTTCAAACACTAATAGATATGCAAGAAGCTTTTTTGTATCATCTCTTCCTAGAATGTGTACATTTCCAGAATTATTTAGAGATATGTATATGTTTGGAGATATAAATACTTCTATATATATAAATCCAGTTAAAGAAGAAAAATCTCAAAATGATTTAAATAGAGTTATAAACGAACTAGAAACAGAAAGAATTGTTGCAGCAGATAAAGGTAATATAAATAGGGAAAGTACAATTTCTCAAAAAAGATTTGAAGCTGAACAATTAAGAGATGAAATAGCTGCAGGATTTAATAAATTATATGAAGCTTCAATTATATCTACAATTTTTGCTTATAATATGGAAGATTTAGATAGATACACTAAATTATTATCTTCTGAAATGTCAAAAACATTAGTTGGAATAAAAACTGCGTGGGGAATGCAAGAAGATGCATTTAAATCAAACTTACCATTTATGAATGATAAGATAAATAAAACACATACATTTGATAGAAATTCAATGGGAACAGTATTTCCATTTACAACATCAGAGGTTGGACATTCTACAGGTGTTCCTCTAGGATTTAATAAACAAACAGGTACGCCAATATTGTTTGATAATTTCCACTCATCACTTACAAATTATAATATGGTTATATTTGCTAAGTCAGGTGCTGGAAAGTCAGTTACAATGAAAACTTTAATTTCAAGGTCTTCAGTTCTTATGGGAATAGAAAGTCTAGCATTAGATGCAGAAGGTGAATATACAATTGTGGCAGAAAGTTTAGGAGGAATAAATGTTGTAATAAGTCCTAATTCAAAAACAGTTATTAATCTTTTTGACGTTGAAACAGAAATGGTAAAAGATGAAATTACAGGAAAAGAAAGGATGACATTAAACATTGAAAATAAAGTAGAAGATGTTACACAAGCGTTACTTACAATGGCAAGAGGAAGTACACGTTCTGATGAAGTAAATGAGCTTACTAAACAAATTATTGCTGAATCTGTTGCAGAAGAATATGCAGCACTTGGAATTAATAGTAATCCAGAAAGTTTATATAAAACAGATAATGGGAATTTAATTAGAGGTAACTTATTTTCAAAAGAGAAAAAAGATATGCCTACAATAGGTTCTTGGTATAGAAGAATTGAAGGAAAGGCTAGGGAGAACGTAAATCAAGATTATCAATACCATTATAGTTATTTATTAAAAGTTATGAAACAATATATTAGAGAATATGATGGTCAAATGGCATATTTTGATGGACAATCTACATTTGAATTATTAGAAGGAGCACCTTTTATTAATTTGGATATATCACAACTAGAAGAAAGATTTGCAAGACCACTTGCACAACAAATTTTACTTTCATGGATTTGGGAGAAATTTGTTAAGAAAAATAGTGAAGATAAAAAGAAAGCTACACAAAAGAGAGTTTTAGTAGATGAAGCGTGGATGTTATTGCCATATCCTGAAGCTGTAGATTTCTTAAATAAAATGGCTAGACGTGCTAGAAAAAGAAATGTTTCACTTGCTATTGTTTCTCAAAGATTTCAAGATTTTTATGAGAAACCAGAAGCACAAGCAGTTCTTACATCTTCAGATACAAAATTATTTTTAGCACAAGATAAATCTGAAATACAATACTTAAAAGAGGTGTTTAAACTTTCAGAAGGAGAAGCAAACTTTTTAGTAACTTGCCAAAAAGGTGAGGGACTATTAAAAGTAGGAGCAGATTCTGCTATATTAAAAATTATGCCAACGAGAAAGGAATTTGAATTTGTTGAAACAAACTTAAATCAAATTGCAAAGAGAAATAATGCCTAAATTAGGTAGGAGGTTTTAACTTTATGAAGTTTATAGAAAATAAAAATATATTTAATAAAATAATAATTGCAATAATAGTAGTATTAGTTTGTGGATTCTGTTTTTCAAGTAAAGTTCAAGCAAAGGAAGATGGATTAGAGGGAAAACTAGTTGCACCAGTTGCTAATTTATTTGTAGTTATAGGTGATGGAGCAATGAGTATATTGCAAAGTGCAATATTTCATATAGACACATCTCTTATAAATATAAATACATCGTCAAGTTTTTGGGCCAAATTTATAGTAGTAGTTGCTGCTATCGTTATAGCAGCTGTATCAATAATAGCAGTTGTGGCTTCAGGTGGAGCGTTACTTAGTATTGTAGTTGGTGTAATAAAAGTAGTTTTAGTTACTGGAGCTGTGACAACTATAACATTTCCTATTACAACGGGACTAGTAGAAGGAAGATTACCAGAGTCATTTTATTTGCCATTATATTCAATTACACCACAAGAAATATTTGCTAATAAAATACCATTATTAGATGTAGACTATTTTAATACAATGGATTCTATTAAATTAAGTGATGGCTCAACAATGGAGTCTACAGCTGCAGTTTTAAAAACAACAGTTTCTAATTGGTATACTATTTTAAGAGATATAGCATTAGTTGCATCATTATCAATATTAGTATATATAGGTATAAGAATAATGATTTCAACAACTGCATCAGATAAGTCGAAATATAAGCAGATGTTAATGGACTGGATAGTTGCAATATGCCTATTATTTACAATGCATTATATTATGTCTTTTTCTAATTTGGCAGTTAATAAAGTTATAAAAGTAATTGATACAACAGGTATTAATCCAGACTCTACAACAAATACTGAAATACAGCAACCAGAGTTTTATACAATTAGTGATAAAAAGGTTGTAAAAAAAGCTTATGAGACCTTAGTAGAAAAAGCAGATGGAAAATCTCCTTATGATGGTTATTTTACTAATGGAAAAGATGGAGAGATGTATTGGCCAGCAGAGAATTTTATGCAACAAGCTAGAATTAATGCACAACTATTAGATGATGAAAATGAAACATATATTGCTTTAGGATGGAAATTAATATATGTAGCTTTAGTTGTATTTACATTTATATTTTTATTTACATATTTAAAAAGGGTTTTATATATGACCTTTTTAACAATAATTGCACCATTAGTTGCTCTTACATATCCTATTGATAAAATGAATGATGGAAAAGCACAAGCATTTAATACATGGTTTAAAGAATATATATTTAACTTATTAATACAACCTATGCATTTAATATTGTATATGATATTAGTTGGTTCTGCTATGGACTTTGCAAGTAAAAATATAATATATGTTTTAGTAGCATTATTCTTTATGGTTCCTGCAGAAAAACTATTACGTACATTTTTCGGATTTGAAAAGGCTAAAACACCAGGATTATTTGCTGGACCTGGAGGAGCAGCTCTTATGATGTCAGGATTTAAAGGTTTACTAGGCAAAAGACCACCATCTTCATCTAAATCATCTTCAAGTAGTAGCAGTAGTAGCAGCAGTAATGCAGATGGAAAATCTAGACTAAGATTTAATGAAAAATTTGATAAAGCAGGTGCTATGTTAGGTCAAGAGCAACCTGGAAGAATTAATGATACTGCAAATAATATACAAAATAATGATAATGAGTTAGACCAACAAAAACAAACAGAATTAAAGAAGAAACAGGAAGAAGAGAAAAAGAAACAAGAGGTAGCAAGAAAAAGACAAGAATTACAACAACAACTAGAACAAGAAAGATTAAGAATGGAAAATGAAAGATTGCAACAAGAAATGGAAAGACAAGCAAGAGAACAAAGTGCGCAACAATACAAAGATGAACAACAACAAGTGGGACAAGGTATAAAAAATGCAAAAGTTAAATTATCAAATACTGTAGCTGGAAGAACGACAAGAAAAATTAGAGGAGCCGTAGGATCACCTATAAGAATGGCAAGACAACATAATAGAATAGTAGATGCAGGAGCAAGAGCAGTAAGTGCAGGATTAGGTACAGCTAAATATACAATGCATAAAGGACTTGAGAATTATGGAAATAAAATAAAAGAATTTCATCCTGTTAAAACAGGTGCTAAAGTTGCATTAAAAGCAGGTCTAGCAACAGAGGCAGCAATAGCAGGTGGATTAATTGCAGGATTTTCAGGAAGTCCTCAAACTACTTTCCAAGGTGCGGTAGCTGGTGCCATGGGAGGTTATAAATTAGGAGGAGCTCTTGGTGATAGAGTAGTAGATAGTGTAGGAATATCAGAAAATACAAAAGAATTCTTCAAAGACTCATATTATGGAGAACAAAGAGATGAGCAAAGAATGAAAGAATATACTAGCGATTTTACTAAAAATTATGACAATCAAATAGCATTAGAAAGAAAAATAGGAAATAAACAGGAAGCAAGAAAATTTATGAAAGAAGCAGCAGGGACTTATGTTTCTAATGGTATAACAGATATTGATGATTTAGCAGCAGGATACTTAATGGAAAAAGAAGGAATTAAACAAAAAGATGGAACCATTAGAAGTATAAATAGAGATATGGCTATTGCTGGAGTAAAATATGGTAAGAGATTAGGTGGAAAACCAGGAGATATGAAAGAAAAAGATAGAAAAGAATGGCATACAACAATTGCTAATGAATTAGGAAGCCATAAAGCATTCAATAGTTCTAATATGGATAAAGATAAAAAGACGGATGAAGTATTTGATGTAGTTAACTCTTACTATGATTACAAAAAAAGATATAATTAATATTTAGGGGGCTATAATTATGTATAATTTAATTAGACTTTTTAATCAAAATAGAAAGAAGATTATTTGGATTATATTAATTATAGTCTCAATAATTTTATTAATAAATTTATTAAACGAGATATCTAAAAACAAAAATCAAACATCTAATTCTATAAATAATAATTATAATATAAGTAATTCAATTGAAGAACTAGTATCAGATAAATCTGTAATTAGCGGAGATACTATTTCAGGAGTTAAGTTACAAAAAGATGTAGATATTATAAAAGAATTTATAGAAAATTGTATTGAGAAAAATATAGAAGGAGCATATAACTTACTTACAGATGAATGTAGAGAAGTAATGTTTTCAAGTGTGGATGAGTTTGAATATTTATATCACTCATCAATATTTAATAATGGTAAAGTATTATATACAATAGAAAATTTAACGGATGATACATATATAGTTAAATTTTCAGAAGATATACTTTCAACAGGTAATATAAACAATAATAAAACATTACAAGATTATATTACAGTTGTTAGTGAAAATGGAGAAAAAAAATTAAATATTAATAGTTACATAGGAAGAAATTATAAAAATAAAACTACGGAAGATAATGATATAGACGTTGAAGTAGTAAGTATAGATACATATATGGATTATGAAATATATAATTTAGCAATTACAAATAAATCTAGTAAAAATATTATAATTGATACTAATGATGATGTAAATTCTATATATTTATTAGATAATAATAACATGAAATACTATTTTTATAATGCAGAAATTATAGAAAGTAGATTATTAGTTAAAAGTAAATTGACAAATAATATATCAATAAAATTTAATAATTCTTATAGTTCTAGTAGAAGAATAACAGAATTAGTTTTTTCAAAAATAGTTTTAGATTATAATAATTATAAATCAAGCGAAGACAAGGAAAATTATGAGTTCTATCAATATCATGTTAGAGTATAAAAATGAAGGAGGGTATATATATGAAAAGATTTGTTCGATTTTTATATAGATATAAAAAGAAAATAATAGATATAATAATACTATTATTATTTATTATATTCATTTTTCTTATAGTATGCCCTGGAGGAACATATAAAATTAATATGGATAATGGTACTTATAATATGGAGGATGAATCAAATGTACCATATTTAGCAGAAATGTATACAAAGAATGTAAAATTTTCGGATAAAGGTATTACGTTTTTATACAAACATATAGATGAAGTAACTGGAGTAGAAATACAAGAAGAAAAAACATCTAGTGAAATGGCATTAATTGTTTGGAACAAAATGCTTGATAATGATAGTTGCATATTGCAATATATAGATAATGTAGATGAATTAGAAAAGTTAATGAAGGCTGAAGTTATAACACAATATCCTAAACTAGATACTCCTGTAGATTTAAATGGAACCATAGAATTTTACAGGCATGATGAAAATGGAAATGAGTTTAAGCTTGAATATAAAAAACCAGAAGATTTTAAAAAAATAATAGAAGATAAAAATATAGTAGATGCTAAAAAGTATTATACATTAGATGAAAATGATAACCTTTTAGTAGGAGTTGTTCAGTCGACAACAGAAAAATTAACCAGTAATGATCCAGAAATTAAACTTACAGATTATCCTACAAGCTTAGAAGAAGCAAATACTGAAAGAACAGATTATAGTGTATATTATAAAACAATAAATTATAAAAATGTAGTAAAAAAATATACTATGCCATTTCAATACTTATGGGCATTGACAGTTATTGGAGACGATAAATACGTAGCATTAGACATAGTAGATTTATTAGTTGAAAAAAGTGATATTGATATATCAATTTATGATAATATAACAACAACAACTAATAGGGCTACATATAACTACAAAAAAGAAAAGAAAGTAGATGTTTCAGCAACAGCAACGGCTACAACAAATGGATATGGGACTTTTACAAAAAGTGAGTCTTGGGAACCTGCAAATGAGTGGAAGGAAGACGAGGAATTTGAAGTAGTACATACAGTTATATATAATGAAGATACACTTATTATTGATATAACAAAAGCTGATGTTTGGATTGTTGATTATAGTAAATCATATAAATACAATCCAAAAACTAAAACTTCAGAGGAAACAAAAAATGTAGATTTAGATGATACTGAATATGAGAATAAAGGTACAAAAACTTCTACAACAGGTTCAGACCTAGATTATTATGATAAATTTAGTGATAAACTACAAGATTTAGTTTCAAGGCTATCACAAGAGGTTTCATCTCAAGTTACATTAAGAACAGATGAAATGGGTATGACTGTTCCACTAGGACTTGGTGTAAGTATAACATCATGTTCATCAACCTATTATCAACACAATGTTGATAGAAAGGAAGAAGATTATACACGTATAGATAAACAAGAATATAAAGCGAATACTACTAAAAATAAGCCTAAAGTGCAAAAGAAAACAGATGAAGAAATAAAAAATGGTACAGGTCAAGATAATTTTGTTACTATATTATGTGATGAATATCATAGGTCAGCACGATTTAATATAACTACTGATCTTCCTAGTTGGTTGTTTGAGTTATTAGAATCTAACCCAGATACTGTAAATATGGTAGAACTAACAAAATATTTATTAAATAAAATATTAGGTAGAGATAAATTTCCAACAGATTATACTTTTGATGAATTTGAGAATAATAGCTTTATAGAACCTGGTAGTTATTATGGAAATAACTTTGAGGAAAAAGTTTGGTGGGCATTTATAAATGCAGGATTTTCAAAAGAGGCAGCTGCTGGAGCAATGGGAAACTTTATGCAAGAATCTGGATTTAAATCTAATAATTTGCAAGATTCTTATAATACTAAATGGGGTATTTCTGATGAGGAATATACAAATCAAATTAATAGTGGATCTAGAAACTTTATAGATGGTGCAGGTTATGGATTAGCTCAGTGGACTTTTTCTACTAGAAAACAAGGACTTATAAATCTTGCTCATTCAAAAGGTGTAGGTATTGATAATGAAGATATGCAGATTGAATATTTATTTATGGAAATAAATGCTAAAGGATGTCCAGGATGGAGAAGTGCAACAAGTCCCGAAAGTGCATGTATAGCATTCGAATTAGAGTTTGAACAAGCAGGTACACCAATGATGGATCGAAGAGTAACATATGCTATAGAGATATACAATAAATATAAAGACCAAACAGCCCCTAGTGATGGAGGAACAACTGGCGGGTCAAGTGGTGGAACTGGAGGAGTAACAGGAGGCATAAGTAGCGGATTAACAGGAGATAATGCTAAAAAAATGAATGCAATGTTAGCTGAAGCACGAAGAATTGCTGAAGATAATAGATATACATATAGCCAATCTAATAGAATGGGTGAATGGCAATTTGATTGTTCTAGTTTTGTATATAGATTATATAAGGAGTTTTTTGGAATTAATGTTCCAATAACAACATCTGCTTATGGAAGTCAATATAGGATAGGAACTCCATCAGCAGTTACACTACAACCAGGTGATGTATTATGGAAATCAGGACATGTCACATTATATTTAGGAAATGGAGTATATGTTGCAGCACATGGCGAACAAGGACACTATGCTACACATCCAGAGGATCAGATAAGTATTAAGAATGAAAACCCTAATAAATATACTTATGTTTATAGATTTATAACAGCTGGTAGCTAAGTAATAAATTTATAAGGAAGGATAAAAATTAAAATGGACAAAATAAAAAATATAATTATAATAATATCTATTATTATTTTAATTCTTCTTATCATCTTAGTATCACTATTTATATTAAGCTTAAAAAAAGATGATAATAATTATACTGAAACAGAAGGAGATATTGGAGAAGTTATAGAAATAACTAAAGAAAGAGAAGAAGTTGAAGATATTTCCACTTTTAAAGCAGTAGAGCTATGTATACAAAAATATTATAATATGCTTAATAATCAATCAAGTGATTTTTACTTAAGAAATGAAGATGGTGAATATTATATGATAGAACAAACAAAGGTAAATCAAAAGAGATTAGATTTATTAAGCGAAGAGTATATAAAAAGTAAGAATATAAATTTAAATAATATTAATGAATATCTAAAAATTACAGAAGAACAAAATGTAATTACTGTATTAAAAATGAAAAAACTAATTGATACTAATATAGATAAATATATTGCACAAGGACTTGCAATTAATTATAACAATGAAGTAACTGAAGAATTTTATATAATAGTAAACCTAGATAGCAGAAAAGGTATATTTTCAATAGAACCTATTGAAGAAGAATATAATGATATAGAGCAAATAGAAATAGAAAATAATAATATTTCTATAGAAACTAATGATAATAATAGATATTATAGTGAAATTTATAATCATGAGAAAATGGCAAGCAATTACTTTTTAACATATAAAAGATTAGCATTAGCTAAACCAGAAGTTTTATATGATTATTATATGGATAAAGAATATAAAGAGCAAAGATTTGGAAATAAAAATAATTTTATAAAATATGTAGAAGATAATAAAGAAGAAATTCAAGGATTAAGATTTTCAGAATATCTAGTTAATTATAATGAAGATATAACGCAATTTGTATGCAGGGATCAGTATAAAAACTCATATATATTTGATGAAAAATTACCAATGCAATTTGAACTAAAATTAGATACTTATACAATAACAACAGATAAGTTTAAGGAGACTTATAATAACACACAAGAAGAAAGAAAATGTCAAATGAATATTGACAAATTTATACAAATGATTAATAGACATGATTATATAAATTCATATAAATGTATATCAGAAGGTTTCAAAAATAATTATTTTAATACACAAGAAGAATTTGAAAATTATATAAAAAATAGATTTTTTGAGTATAATAAATTCACATTTAAGAGTGGAGAGAAAAAAGGAGATAGCATATATTTAGTTACTATACAAATATCAGATTTAACAGGATTAAATACAGAGCTTAGGGATATTGATATTATAATTCAATTAAATGATGATATGGATTTTGAAATGTCATTTGCTATACAATAGAAAAGGGTTGAAAAGCAACCCTTTTTGTTTTATAATTCAGTAAAGGAGAAAGCTATGATAGAGATAAAAAATATATCTAAAAAATATAAAAAATCAGAAAAAGTTATAGATAATTTAAATTTGGAAATAAAAAATGGAGAGATATTTGGCTTTTTGGGACCAAATGGTGCTGGTAAAACAACAACAATAAAAATGATAACTGGTATTTTAGAAATTGATGAAGGTGAAATTTTTATTGATGGTAAAAGCATTATAAAAGAGCCAATAGAAGCTAAAAAACTATTAGGACTAGTTCCAGATAATCCAGATACTTTTTTAAAGTTAAAAGGAATTGAGTACTTAAATTTTATAGCAGATGTTTATGAAATCTCTACAGGAGAAAGAGTAGATAGAATTAATAAGTTAGGAAAAGAATTTGAGATATTCAATGTATTAAACCAAAAAATAGAAACATACTCTCATGGAATGAGACAAAAGTTAATAATTATAGGAACTTTATTGCATGAACCTAAGAATTGGATTTTAGATGAACCAATGACAGGTTTAGATCCTAAGTCATCATTTTTATTAAAAAATACAATGAAGGAATATGCTAAAAGAAATAATACAGTATTTTTTTCAACACATATATTAGATGTTGCAGAAAGATTGTGTGATAGAATAGGGATAATTGATAATGGGAAATTGTTATTTGTTGGAACTTACGAAGATTTAAAAAATGTTTTAAAAGAAAATAAATCTTTAGAAGAATTATTTATGGAGATAATAAAAGATGAGTAAAAAAATAAAAAATATATTTAACCTAACAAAGATCTTTTTTAAAAATTCATTTCAGAATCCTTATATTATAGATAAAAAAACTAATCGAATAAATAAAAAATCTATTTTTGTATGGTTAATTATTGCTATAATGATAGCTATATCTTATATAAGTTTTGAAATAATAAAAGTATTAATAAGTATTAATCAATCAATAATATTCATAAATATATTTCTTATAATATTAATGATAATTATGATATTTCAGGTAATTTTATCTAGTACTAATGTATATTTCTTTTCAAAAGATTTAGAAATGTTATTACCATTTCCAATAAAACCTGAAGAATTATTAATTTCAAAATTTTGCACAATATTAGTTAATCTATACTTTACGGAATTAATAGTGGCTCTTTTGCCATTAATAATATACGGAATATTGTTACATGTAGGATTATTTTATTATTTTTATATAATATTAATTTTATTTTTATTTCCTATTTTACCAACATTATTTGTTAGTATTATAATGATGTTTTTAATAAAATTATCAAAGTTTATAAAAAACAAAGATAGCTTTCAAGTTATTATTACTTTAGTTTTTATTTGTTTAATGTTTGTATTAGAATTTTTAGTTACTAGCAATTTAATAAATAGAATTGACTATAATTTTGATATAAAAAATGTAGATACTCAACAGCAAATAGAGAATTATAATTATAAAATAGAAAATATAAATAAGGTTTTTTTAGAAATAAATCCAACAGTGAATATAATAGAAAATTATAATAAACCAATATCAATTTTTTATTTATTTGAAATTATAATTATAAATATATTGTTTTTATTTTTATTTATTATAGTTGGAAAAAAAGTATATCTAAAAAATATATTAAAAAATAATAACAACTTTTATTTAAGAAAAAGTAATAATAAAATTTTAGAAAAAACTTTAGAAAAGAGAAGTTTAACGTGTTCTTATATAAAAAAGGAATTTAAAATATTATTTAAAACACCTATATTTTTTATGCAAAGTGTTTTTCCAATATTAATAATGTTAGTGTCAATTTGCATAACTTCAGTTGTAGCAATTCCAAATATAAAATCAATATTGTCTTCAGATATATTTGGACAAGATACTGAAGTTTCGGTGAATTTAGGAATTATTTGTGCAATAGTAGGAGTAATTCAAATAATATGTACAATATCAAATATTTCTATAACCTCTATATCTAGAGAAGGAAAAGGTGCTTTTTATATGAAGTTTTTGCCAATTGATTGGTATAAACAGATTATTTATAAATCAATACCTCAGATATTTATTAATTTTGTTCTAATAACGTTTATTTTAATTTTTGCAAAATTAGTTTTTACTAAATTACAAATTATTCATTTAATTTTAATATTTTTAATAGCTAATATTTTAAATATAATAAATAGTGAATTAATGGTTGTAGTAGATTTAAATAGACCTAATTTAAAATGGAATGCAGATTATGAAGCAATTAAACAAAATAATAATAAATTGTTTCAATATGTTTTAACAATATTGATTATTTTAATTTTGGTATATTTTAATAAGATTTTTTCTGATATTGAATTAAATATTGCATGTAGTGTTATTATAATAATTTTATTGATTTTAATGTTTATTATAAATAAAATTGTAAGAATTAATGTTAAAAAGATGTATAAGAAAATAAATTAATAAAAAAAATATAGTTACAATGGAACTATATTTTTTTATAATATTTAGCTAAATAAATTTAATATTGAATCAACTAAAAATTTAAGTGCACTATTTTTCTTATATAATCCTACCAAATATTTTCGAACAAAAGGAATATGCCAAAGAAGAAAAGATAAAAAAACAATTATGAAAAAAGTAATAAGCATAGCAATATAATCCTTTTTAGTTTTCTTATACTTAATTTTATAACCCCTATTCTTTAAATCTTGAATATAGGCATCATAATAAGCTTTATTAATAGCATCATTAACACTATCCGTAAAATGCCCAGTATTTGCTCCTTGTGAAAAATCAGAATTATTTTCAAGACTATTATTAGTAATATTATTATGGACAGTATTATTAATATTATTTTTTAGATAATTTAATTCATTTTTCATATTTATATATTCTGAATATAATTTATTATATTCTTCTTCTGAAATAATATTTTGATGGCTTAAAGTTAAATCATAACTTTTTCTCTTTTCAGAATTTGATAAAACTTCATAAGCTTCATTTATTTTTTTTATTTTTTCCTCACATTCTTTTTTTATGTTATTTTCTTGTAAGTCAGGATGATATTTTTTAACCAATGTTTTATAAGCTTTTTCAATAATTTCTATAGAAGCATTTTTATTTACTTGTAGAATATCATAGTAATTTTCTTCCAAATTAATCAACCCTTTCATTTATAATATAACATAAAGTATAAAAAAATGGAAGTAAGATAATAAGATTAAGCCCCCTCAATTAAACGAGGGGGCTGTTCCATTGGAAGTTAATTATTCCATAATGCTAAAACTGAGCTTGCAAGCAATGCTATCACGAATAATACATTGTCAAACAGTTCTGAGAGCCTGCCTGCAAATAGGTACCCTAATGCTAATAAAAGCAGTGCACCCAGTACATACCGAGCTACTAACCGAATAGTCTCAGCTATACTAAGTTTTACTACAACTTTCAGGTACAAGGAGAAAATGACAAGAGCTACTAATACAAAAATTATTGATGCGTACATATACACCCCTCCTTAATGGAAAAAATAATTTACATAATTGTATCATGCTTAAGTAATATAGTCAAATATAATATAGTAATCGCTTAAAATTTTCAAATGTAGAGTCCCTACTTTGTGCTTGCTCCTCTTTAGGGTATAGTCCAATTGGATGTTATTTTTTGTTCATTACATTCGATTATCATTTTTAAAGTTAGCCAATAGGACTACACCCTAAAGAGGAGCAAGCACAAAGTAGGGACTCTACGTTTAAAGATTTTAAGCGATTGCCTACAAATATAAAAATTAACAACTTCTCTTAAAATTCATATAATGAAATAGGTGATAATATGAGTTTAGGATTAAGTTTAGCTGGAGGAGGAGTAAAAGGAGCAGCACATATAGGTGTATTAAAAGCACTAGAAGAAAGCAATATAAAAATAGACTACATAGGAGGAACATCATCTGGAAGTATTGTAGCAACATTATATGCTATTGGCTTTTCACCAGATGAAATATATGAAATATTTAAAAAATACTGTAAAAAAATCAAATATATTGAAGGTAAAAATGCACTTAAATTATTATGGGGACTAATTACAACAGGAGGAATTAAAATAGACGGTTTAAATTCTGGAAAATCAATTTATAAATTAATAAATAAAGTGTGTAAAGAAAAGAACATTAATTATATTTCAGATATTAAGTTCCCATTGATAATTCCTAGTGTTGATATGAACACTGGAGAAGTTATTTGTTTTACTTCTAAAAATGTTAGAGGTTTTTCTGATTATACAGCTTTTGTTAATGATGTAAAAGTAGCAAATGCTGTTCAGGCAAGTTGCAGTTTCCCAATTATTTTTTCTCCTTGCAATTATAAGAATATAAAATTAATAGATGGAGGAATTAGAGAAAATTCGCCTTGGAGAGAAGTAAAACTAATAGGAGCAGATAAAGTAATTAGTGTTGTATTTGAAAGTGAAGAAAATGATTTATGTTGTGAAAATTTTATTGATGTTGCTTTTCGCTCATTTGATTTAATGAAAGCGGAACTTTATAAATATGAAATTGATGGTACAGATTATTTAATTAAGTTAAAAAGTGAGAAAACTTCACTTTTAGATATGAATAAAATTGATGAATTTTACGAGTTAGGATATAACCAAACTAAGAAAGAAATAAAAAATTTAGTATGAAAAAACAAAAAGAACAAGGGTTGAATTCTTGTTCTTCTTATTTTTGTTTTTTTAGATTATCTTTAGCTACAGTCATTAACAACTTAATTCTATTTGCTTGGTTAGTTTCGCTAGCTCCAGGGTCGTAGTCAACAGGAGAAATATTAGCATCTGGATACTTTTGTCTAATTGTCTTAATAACACCTTTTCCAACAACATGATTAGGAAGGCAAGCAAAAGGTTGAACACAAATAATATTTGGAATATCATTTTCAATATATTCAATCATTTCAGCAGTTAAAAACCAACCTTCACCAGTTTGATTTCCAATTGATAAAACATCTTTTACTTGTTCTTCTAAATGCCAAATATCACAAGGTTGTAGATAGCCTTTTTTAGAATTTGCTAAGGCTTTTTTAACATCTTTTTCTAATATGTCAATTAATTTAATAGCAATTTTACTAATTTTTGCAGATGTTCTATTTATATTTAACAAACTATTAAATGTAATTTTGTGGGTAGCCATGAATTTAACAAATCCCATAAAGTCAGGTAAAATTACCTCTGCACCTTCTTTTTCAAGTAAATCTGCAACAAAATTATTTCCAAAAGGATGATATTTAATTAATACTTCGCCAACAATTCCTACTTTAGGCTTTTTAATAGAAGTATCTAATTCTATTTTTTCAAAGTCATTTATAATATCATAAATACTTTTTGTAAATTGAGTATGAGTAGAATGTCTTACTAATTTTTTGCACTTATTCATCCATTCATCATATAGTTTTTGAGTTTCGCCTTTATTAATTTCATAAGCCCTATTTTTAGTTAGCATTTTTTGTAATAAATCACCATATACAACAGATTTAATTAATCCTTCTATTAATTTTGGTGTGATTTTAAATCCTGGCATTTTTTCCATTCCAACTACATTAAATGAAATTACAGGGACATTAGCAAAACCTGCGTCTTTTAAAGCCTTTCTTATAAATCCTATATAATTAGTTGCTCTACATCCTCCACCTGTTTGAGACATAATTAAGGCAGTTTTGTTTATATCATATTTTCCTGATTCTAATGCTTCTATCATTTGACCAGTAACTAAAATAGATGGATAACATGCATCATTATTAACATATTTTAATCCCGTTTCTACAGTATGATTAGTGCACTCTTTTAATAGTACTGCATTATAACCAGCAGATTGAACAGCAACTTCTATTAGGTCAAAATGTATTGGAGCCATTTGTGGTATTAAAATAGTATAGTCCTTTTTCATTTTTTTAGTGAATATTTTTTTATTAATTTCATAGTCACCTGATGGCTTGTTAGTTTCTTTTTGGCTTAGCCTTTTATTCATACTAGCAAGTAAAGAACGTATACGAATTCTTACAGCTCCAAGATTATTAACTTCATCTATTTTTATTAATGTATACATTTTATCATAACTTGATAATATTTCTTCTACTTGGTCTGTAGTAACAGCATCTACGCCACATCCAAAAGAGTTTAGTTGAATTAACTCTAAATTATCATGCTTTCCAACAAAATCTGCTGCAGCGTATAATCTTGCGTGAAATACCCATTGGTCAACAACTCTAATTGGTCTTTTTACTTCTGCCTTATCTGATACACTGTCTTCTGTTAAGACACATAATCCTAAAGATGTAATTAAAGTATCTATGCCATGATTGATTTCAGGGTCAATATGATAAGGTCTTCCAGCTAACACAATTCCTTTTAAATTATTTTCTTCTATATATCTTATAGTATCAGTTCCCTTATCTCTAATATCTTTTTTGAATTTTTGATATTCTTCTTCAGCTTTTTTAGCAGATTCTGTTAATTCTGATTTCGTGAAATTATATTCTTTAAATTCATCTAATTCCATTATTTTTTTAACTAGATTTTTTGTTTCATAAGGTAGAAATGGATTTATGAATTTTATATTTTTTTCTTTTATATTTTCAACATTATTTTTTAGTACTTCTGAATAAGAAATAACAATAGGACAATTGTAATGATTATCTGCCTTTTCATATTCTTTTCTCGAATATGGCATACATGGATAAAATATAGTAGTAATGCCTTTTTCTATTAAGTTTTCAATATGGCCATGTGCTATTTTTGCAGGGTAACATACTGATTCTGAAGGCATTGACTCCATACCTTTTTCGTAAGTTTTTCTAGTACTTTTGTCTGATAAAATAACTCTAAAGCCTAAATTTGTAAAAAATGTAAACCAAAATGGATAGTCTTCGTACATATTTAATACTCTAGGAATTCCTATGGTTCCTCTTTTTGCATATAGTTCTTCAAGTGGTTCATAATTAAATATTCTCTGATATTTATATTGTACTAAATTTGGTAAGTTGTTTGACTTATTTGTAATTCCTGCACCTTTTTCACAACGATTTCCAGAGACATATATAGAGCCATTATTAAATTTATTTATTGTTAGTTTACAATGGTTTTCACAGTTATTACATCTTGTATGAGTAATTTTTATTTCTAGTTTTTCTAATTCATCTAATTTTAAAATTGTAGATTTATATTCCATATCTAAATTAGATTTATATTGTTCTATAGCAAGTAGAGCCATTCCATAAGCTCCCATTAGCCCGGAAATATCAGGTCTTACTACATTTTTATTAACAATTTTTTCAAATGCTCTTAAAACTGCGTCATTACAGAAAGTTCCACCTTGTACAACAATATGGTCTCCTAATGTTGAAACATCTCTAACTTTCATAACTTTTTGAATTGCATTTTTTATTACAGAATAAGAAAGTCCACTTGAAATATCTCCTACTGTATATCCCTCTTTTTGAGCTTGTTTGATTTTTGAGTTCATAAATACAGTACATCTTGAGCCTAAGTCTACTGGTCTTTTAGATTTTATTGCTTCTTGTACAAATTCTGATATTTCTAAATTTAAACTTTTTGCAAAAGTTTCTATAAAAGAACCACATCCAGAAGAACAAGCTTCATTTAACATGATATTGTCTATTGTTCCATTTTTCATTTTTATATATTTCATGTCTTGTCCGCCAATATCTATAATTGCTGTAACATTTGGTTCAAATTTTTTTGCTGAAGTATAGTGTGCAATAGTTTCTATTTCATTTAAATCTATATTTAATGCTGTTTGAATAAGTTTTTCTCCATATCCTGTAACACCACTATATCTAAGTGTTGCAGTTTTTGGTAAAACTGCATATAATTCTTTTAGCATATTAATAACGCTTTTTAATGGGTTACCTTCATTATTTCCATATAAAGAATATAAAAGATTTCCATATCTATCTACTAAAACTATTTTTGTTGTTGTAGAACCAGCGTCAATTCCTAAAAAACAATCACCTTCAAATTTTGAAATATCTTTTTTTATTACTTTTGCTATTTCATGTCTTTTTTTGAAAGACTTATAATCTTCATCATCTTTAAATAATGGCTCTAAAGGTTGAGTTGTATTGTCTTGTGATTTTTGTAAATTTTCTATTTTCTCTTTTAAATTTTCTACTGAGATTGGTTTAGAATTTATAGAATCAAGTGCAGCGCCTTTTGCAACTAATAAATGAGCTTCATCTGGTGTAATAATTTCGTCTGGTTTTAAATTAAGAGTTTCTATAAATCTTTTTCTTAATTCTGATAAGTAACTTAATGGTCCACCTAGAAATGCTACATTTCCTCTTATTGGTCTACCACAAGCAAGACCACTGATTGTTTGATTAACTACTGCTTGGAATATTGATGCTGCAATATCTTCTTTTGCTGCACCTTCGTTAATTAATGGTTGAATATCAGTTTTTGCAAAAACGCCACATCTTGAAGCTATTGGATAAATTGTTGTGTAGTTTTTTGCAAGTTCGTTTAGACCTGTAGTATCAGTATGTAAAAGTGATGCCATTTGATCCAAAAATGCACCTGTACCACCAGCACAAGTTCCATTCATTCTTTGTTCAATTGATTTATCAAAATAAATAATTTTTGCATCTTCTCCACCGAGTTCTATTACGACATCAGTTTTAGGGATATATTTTTCGACAGCTCTTTTACATGATACAACTTCTTGAATAAAGTTGACGTCTAAAAATTTACTAGCTGACATTGCTCCAGAGCCTGTTAAGGCGATAGTAAAGCTGTTTTTTGGAAAGTTTTTAGTTAAATCTTCTAATACATTGCAAACAGTATTTTTTGTATCAGAAAAGTGTCTTTGGTAATTTTTATAAATTGTTTCTTGACTTTTATTCATAACTATTATTTTTACAGTTGTTGAACCAACATCTAGTCCAACATGTAATATTTCTTCCATCTTTTATTGCTCCTTTTTATACCCCTTATATTATCCTTATTTTATATGCAAATGAGGCATTTGTCAAATGGAAATACTTGTAATTTAGTTCTATTTTGGACAAGAGATTAATAATTATGAATAAATAGATTTTTTAAGGAGGAAATTATGAAAAATAAGAAGGTTATAGTATCATTTATTATTTTAGTTATTATTATTTTATTGGTTGGTTTTTTTGCTATTAAATATGTAAAAAATAAAAAACAAAATGAAATCCAAGAGGAATATATTCCACAAGAAGAAATATCTGAAGAACAACTTAGAGAGACAATAGTTAGTTTATATTTTCCAGATAAAGAAACAGATTTATTAAAACCAGAAGCAAGGATGGTTAATGTAAAAGAATTAATACAATCTCCTTATAATATTTTAATGGAGCTATTAATTGCAGGGCCAAAAAATGAAAAATTAAAATCAATAGTGCCAGAAAATACTCTATTATTAAATTCATCAATGGATGGAGAATGTTTAATTTTAGATTTTTCAAGTGAAATTTTAAATTATGATAAAGAAAATGAAAAAGCAAAAGATAATTTAATTGATGCTATTGTTAATACTATGACAGAACTTACAGAAGTTAATAAAATTAAAATATTAATTAATGGTCAAACAAATGATGAGTTCAAAGATGAATATATTAGAAAATAAAAAGTTAATTTTGAGAGAACTAATAATTTTAAGTTCTCTCTATTTTATTTTAAAATTTTATAAATTTTTATAGATTTCATTATACCATTAAAATTTCTTAAAAAATGTTCAACATCATTTAAAGAATTAATAGTATTTTTTTTGTAAGTTTTAAAACTCAATTTCTTTTTTCCATTTTTATTATTTTGCATATCAAACTCCTTTTAAAATGTCCCAGAGGTAAACGTCCCTTTTGGGACATGTCCCAAAAGGGACGTTTACCTCTGGGACATTTTGACAATGATTATTTTTTATTGTATAGTATATTATATTAAATTTTTATGGGGAAGTTACGAATTGTGGATATAAAGTTAAATGAAAATGAGAGAATAGATGATTTAGAATTTAATAATTTTAAAATTATTCAAAATAAAGATGGTTTTTGTTTTGGTATTGATGCAGTATTACTTTCTGATTTTGCTAAAAATATTAAAAAAGATGCTGTGGTTATGGATTTAGGTACAGGTACTGGAATTATTTCTATTTTATTATGTGGTAAAACAAATTTAAGCAAAATAGTTGGGGTAGAAGTTCAAAATGAAGTTTATGATATGGCATGTAGAAGTGCTAAATTAAATAATTTGGAAAATAAATTTGAAGTTATTAATGAAAATATATTAAATTTAATGGATATTTATAAAAAAGGTACTTTTGATGTAATTGTAACAAATCCTCCATATAAAAAAATTAATACAGGAATTATTAATGAAGAAGAGAAAAAATTAATTTCTAGACATGAGGTTTTGGCAAATTTAGATGATTATATTAGAATTTCAACTAATCTTTTAAAAGATAGGGGAGAATTTTATATGGTACATAGACCTGATAGGTTAGTTGATATTTTAGATATTATGAGAAAATATAAAATAGAGCCAAAAGAAATAAGATTTGTTTATTCGTATGCTTGGGCTCCTCCTAAATTAGTACTAATAAAAGGTGTAAAAAATGCTAAACCATTTTTGAAATTTAGAGAGAATTTATATATTTATAATGATAATGGTGAATATACAGATGAAATTTTTAAAATTTATCATAAAAGTAAAATAGTTAAGGAGTAAAAATTGATATGGAAAGTGGAGTATTATATATTGTCGCGACGCCTATTGGAAATTTAGAAGATATTACATTAAGAGCGATTAGAATTTTAAAACAAGTAGATTTGATAGCAGCGGAAGATACAAGACATACTTTAAAACTATTAAATCATTTAGAAATTTCAAAGCCTCTTATTAGTTATCATCGTCATAATGAAGAAATAAAATCTGATGTTTTAATTGAAAAATTAAAAAATGGAGAAAATATAGCTTTAGTATCAGATGCTGGAACTCCTGGAATTTGTGACCCAGGTGAAGAGATTATAAAAAAATGTATTGATTTAGGAATTAAAATTATTCCAATTCCAGGTGCTTGTGCAATGATTAATTCATTAATCTGTTCAGGAATGGATACAAAAGAATTTAATTTTTTAGGTTTTTTACCATTAAATAAAAAATTAAGAAAAAATAAATTAGAAGAAATTGAAAAATCTAATAAAACAATTATTATTTATGAAGCACCTCACAAAATAGAAAATACATTAAAAGATTTAAAACAAATATTAAATAATAATAGAAAAATAACATTAGCTAGAGAAATAACAAAAATACATGAAGAATTTATAAGAGGGAATATAGATGAACTAATTGAAAAAGCAAATGATTTAAAAGGTGAAATTGTTGTTATTATAGATGGAAACTTAGAGAATATTGATAAAAATAATTGGGATAATATTTCATTAGATGAACATTATCTATTTTATGAAAAACAAGGATTCGAGAAAAAGGAAATTATTAAAAAAATTGCAAAAGATAGAAATGTTGCTAAAAATGAGGTTTATAAAAAATTTATTTAAAATATATAGGAAACTTAATTTTCTTTAATTATGAGAAGATAATATTGGATATTTGCATATAAAAAACAGTGTACATTTTGGTACACTGTTTAATCTTTTGAATTTTTACTTAATTCACAAAGGCTAGTTGAACACTTATCACATACAAGTTTACCTTTGAAATCTACTAATTTTTTTGTGCTACCACAAAAAATGCAATTAGGTTCATACTTTTTTAATACTATAGAAGATCCATCTACATATATTTCGATTGGGTCTTTTTCGACAATATTAAATTGATTTCTAATTTCTATTGGGATAACAACTCTTCCCAATTCATCAACTCTTCTAATAATTCCAGTTGCTTTCATGTTTTCCTCCTTAATGTTATTTTTTTACAATTCCCATATTTTATTTAAGACTAATATATCATAAATAGTTAAGTTGGTCAATTATAAAGTAATAAAAAATTAAAATAAATCATAAATTGTTGTAGGTGAGTTCATGTTAAATACAATTTGGCCGATTTTTATAATAGTATCTGTAATTTTTGCAATTTTATCAGGAAATATAGGAAATTTAAATAGTGCTATATTAGAAAGTACTAGTACAGCTGTTAATTTATGTATTACTCTTATTGGTACAATGTGTTTATGGAGCGGAATTATGAAAATTGCAAGCAATACTTCTGTAATTAGAAATTTAACTTGTATTTTAAATCCTTTAATTCATTTTTTATTTCCAAAATTAAAAAAAGATAGTAAAGTCTATCAAGAAGTTTCTATGAATATGGTTGCAAATATTTTAGGACTTGGAAATGCTGCTACTCCATTGCGGAATTAAAGCTATGAAATCAATGCAAAATGAAAATTCAAAAAAGGATACATTAACAAATGAAATGGCGATTTTTATAGTTTTAAATACAGCATCAATTCAAATTATTCCTACAACTGTTATTGCTATTAGAAATTCTATGGGGTCTGTAAATCCTACAGCAATTATCTTTCCAGTGTGGATAGCAACAATTTGTGCTGCAGTTGCCGGTATTACAGCTACAAAGCTTTTTATTAAATTAGGAAAATAGAATATAATGAACGGAAGTGAAATTTTTAATTGAAATTAATAGAATTTTTATCTAATTTAGCTATGCCATTAATTATTGTCTTAATTGTTATTTATGGAGCTATAGAAAGAAAAAAAGTTTTTGATATTTTTTTAGATGGAGCTAAAGAAGGAATAGAAATAGTATTTAGAATTTTTCCTACTTTAGTAGGATTATTTGTTGCAATAGGAGCATTAAGAAGTTCTGGAATTATGGATGCTATTTCTAATTTGCTAACACCAATTTTGCAGTTCTTTCAATTTCCAACAGAAGTATTACCATTAGCATTAATTAGACCAATTTCAGGAAGTGCATCTATTGCTGTTGCAACAGATATTATAAAAAACTTTGGAGTAGATTCAAATATTGGATTAATTGCATCAGTTATAATGGGGTCAACAGAAACCACAGTTTATACAATAGCTGTTTATACAAGCTCAGTAGGAATAAAAAAGACAAGGTTTGTATTATGGGCAGCTTTAATTGCCGATTTTGTAGGAATTGTAACAAGTGTAGCAGTGTGTCGACTTTTGTCGTAATTTTCTTGTTGACTTTTTATGGAAAGTGATGTAAAATAGAAACACATTAAGAGGAGGCAAGATGTTTTTTAAAATTATTTTATTTATTTCAATTTTTTTTATAGTCAAAAAAATACTTACTAAAAAGCTAGCAAGTATAATTCTTAAAAAAATAATTAATTAATAATGTTTTTAATTTTGTAGGGAAAATAAAATCCCCCAAATCTTTATATTTTTATGAATGAAAGTTTTTTTCAAGTTGTCCCACAATTTATTCTTTCAATCTATTATTTTCCCTACAATTTATATAAATTATTATCTATGGTATGTTTCACCATTAGAAATTTTAAATGCTCTAAATAATTGTTCTAATAAAAATATTCTAATTAATTGATGAGGAAAAGTCATTTTAGAAAAACATATTTTTTGATTAGACAAATTCAATATATTTTCTGATAGACCTAAAGAACCTCCAATTACAAAAGTAACTTGGCTAGACTCCATAGAAATTTTTTCTATATTCTTAGAAAATTCCTCAGATGAGAACTCTTTTCCTTTTAAATCCAAGCAAATTATGTAAGAATCTTTTTTTATGTGATTTATAATATTGTTGCATTCTTTTATTTTAATTTCATTTTCAATACTATTATTAATTTTATCAGGAATTTTTTCATCAGGTAATTCTAATATATTTAATTTACAATATTTTGATAATCTTTTTGAATATTCATCAATTGCGTCTTTAAAAAATTTTTCTTTTATTTTTCCAATACATATTATATTAATTGTTAACATTTTATTTTCCTTCTTTGTGCCATTGGGGACGTGGGGGTTTTTGGGTGTTTGTTTTGTAAATTGTTTAAAAAAAAAAAACAAAAAAAACAAAAAAAAAAAAAAA
>CAOJQV010000009.1 GCA_948441945.1 uncultured Clostridium sp.
CCCACGTCATCAGCTTGGAAGGCTGAGGTTCTACCATTGAACTACACCTGCATATTTCTCCTGACAGTTATAAATTATAATGTATTTTTTTATAACTGTCAAGAGATTTTTTAAATTTTTTTAATTTAAAATTTTATCTTTTTAAACTTGTTTCACAATACATACAGCGATATACCTGATTTTCCTTGTCTGTTAAAGTAAATATTTGATTTAATTCTTTTTCTACTGAAGTAATACAACGTGGGTTTTGACATCTAACAATATTTATCAATTTTTCTGGTGTATCTGGATGAAATTTTTTTATAATTTTATCTTCTTCTACAATATTTATAGTGATATTAGAATCTATAAATCCAAGTATATCTATATTAATATCAATATTTTTATCTATTTTTATAATATCTTTTTTCCCTGTTCTTTTGCTTTTTGCATTTGTTATAATAGCTACTTGACAATTTAATTTATTTAATTCTAATTTTTCATAAACCTTCATACCTTTGCCAGCTGGTATATGGTCTATTACATAACCATTTTTTATGCTATCTATGTTCATTTTATTTTACCTCCAACATCTTTAAAATTAGTGCCATTCTTATAAATTTTCCATATTCTGCTTGTTTAAAGTAAACAGCTCTTTTATCCTCATCTACATCTGTTGCTATTTCATTTACTCTTGGTAGTGGGTGTAATATTGCTAAATCTTCTTTTGCTTTTTGTAATTTTTCTTTGTTTAAAATGTAATAATCTTTTAGTCTAACATAGTCAGCTTCATTAAAAAATCTTTCCTTTTGAACTCTAGTCATATATAAAACATCTAAATTACCCATATATTCTTCTATATTGTTTGTTTCTACATATTCTATTTTATTTTTATCTAGTACTTCTTTTTTTACATACTCTGGAATTTCTAATTCTTTTGGTGAAATAAGTACAAATCTGATATTTTTATATCTTGACATTGCAGTTATCAATGAATGTACAGTTCTTCCAAATTTTAAATCTCCACAAAGCCCTATTGTTAAATTATCTAATCTATTTTTTTCACATTTCATTGTTAATAAGTCTGTTAATGTTTGTGTTGGATGGTTATGTCCTCCATCTCCAGCATTTATTATTGGTACTAGTGACTTTTGTGACGCTACTAATGGTGCGCCTTCTTTTGGGTGTCTCATTACAATTATATCACTATAATATCCTACAACTTTTATTGTATCTGCTACACTTTCGCCTTTTGATACTGAACTTGAAGATGCTTCTGAAAATCCAAGAACATTTCCTCCTAATTCCATCATTGCTGCTTCAAAGCTTAGTCTCGTCCTTGTACTTGGCTCAAAAAATAAAGTAGCTAATTTTTTACCATCACATTTATGAGAATATTTTTCTCTGTTTTGTATAATATCTTTAGCTACTTCGATTAATTCATTGATTTCTTCTATTGAAAGGTCATTAATATCAATCAAATTTTTCATTTTTCCTATTCCTCCTAAAAGAATTAAATTTATAAATTATCTTGTAATTTACTAGATATGTTTTATCAAAAAATGTATATTCTTGTCAAGTACTTTGTCCCAAAAGGGACGTTTACCTGTGGGACATTAAATAAAATGTCCCACAGGTAAACGTCCCTTTTGGGACACTTTTCTTTAATACATTCCATCCATTCCTGCCGGCATTCCGCCTTCATGTCCACAATTACATGATTTAGGCTCTGGACTATCTGTTACTAAACTTTCTGTTGTAAGTACCATTGATGCTATTGATGCTGCATTTTGTAATGCACTTCTTGTAACTTTAGTTGGATCTACTATTCCTGACTTTTTCATATCTACATATTTGTCATTAGCTGCATCAAATCCAACTCCTACTTCTGATTTTTTAACATTTTCTGCAATAACTGCTGGCTCTAACCCTGCATTTACTGCAATTTGTCTTACTGGCTCTTCTAATGCTGTTAAAATAATGCTTGCGCCTAATTTTTCTCCACCTGATAATTCATTAACAGTTTTTTCTACTGCTGGAGCTACATTTATTAGTGCTGTTCCTCCACCTGCAACAATTCCTTCTTCAACTGCTGCTTTTGTAGCTGATAAAGCATCTTCAATTCTTAGTTTTTTATCTTTCATTTCTGTTTCTGTTGCTGCTCCAACTTCAATTACAGCAACACCTCCTGCTATTTTAGCAAGTCTTTCTTGTAATCCTTCTTTGTCATATTCACTTTTTGTTTCTTCAATTTGAGTTTTTATTTGATTTACTCTTGTTTTTATTTGTTCTTTATCTCCTGAACCATCTACAATTATTGTATTTTCTTTTTGTACTTTGACTTGTCTTGCTCTTCCTAATTGTTCAATAGTTGTATCTTTTAGTTCTAATCCTAAATCTGATGTAATTACTTCTCCCCCTGTTAAAATTGCAATATCTTCTAACATCAATTTTCTTTTATCTCCAAATCCAGGAGCTTTTACTGCTACAACATTTAAAACTCCTCTTAATTTATTAAGTACTAATGTTGATAAAGCTTCACCTTCTATGTCATCACATATAATTACTAATTTTCCTGATTGTTGCATTAATGTTTCTAATAAAGGTAATATTTCTTGAATATTGCTTATTTTTTTATCTGTAATTAAAATGTATGGATTATCAATTATGGCTTCCATTTTTTCTGTATCCGTTACCATATATGGTGATACATATCCTTTATCAAATTGCATACCTTCAACTACATTTAGTTCTGTGTTTGAAGTTTTTGATTCTTCAATTGTTATAACTCCATCTTTTGATACTTTTTCCATAGCTTCTGCAATTAAGTTTCCTACTTCTTCATTATTTGCAGATATACTTGCAACTCTTGCTATATCTTCTTTTCCATTGACAGGAACACTAATTTTCTTTAATTCTTCAACTGCTGTTTTTACAGCTTTGTCAATTCCTCTTTTCATTGCCATTGGGTCAGCTCCAGCTGCAACATTCTTAACTCCTTCTTTTATCATACTTTGAGCTAAAACTGTTGCTGTTGTAGTACCATCTCCTGCAACATCATTTGTTTTTTCAGATACTTCTTTAACAAGTCTTGCTCCCATATTTTCAAATTTGTCTTCTAATTCAATTTCTTTTGCTATTGTAACACCATCATTTGTAATAAGTGGTGCTCCAAAACTTTTGTCTAAAACTACATTTCTTCCTTTTGGTCCTAATGTAACTTTTACTGTGTCTGCTAATTTGTTAACACCTTCTAATAAAGATTTTCTTGCATCTTCTCCAAATTTTATTTGTTTTGCCATTTTTTATACTCCTTTCAATTTGTGCCAAAAGGGACGCCCCTTTTTGGCATACTTTTATTTTTTGTGCCAAAAAGGGACGTCCCTTTTGGCACATTATTCAACAATTGCTAATATGTCTTCTTGTTTTACGATTAAATACTCTGTGCCTTCATATTTTACTTCTGTTCCAGCATATTTGCTTACGATTATACTATCTCCTTTTTTTATATACATTTCCTCAAGTTTACCATCTACTTTTTCTCCTGGTCCTACTTCTATTACTTCTGCAATTTGTGGTTTTTCTTGTGCATTACTTGCTAAGATTATTCCACTTTTTGTTGTTTCTTCGCCTTCTTTCATTTTTATTAATACTCTACTTCCTAATGGTTTAATCATGATATTACCTCCTTTATTTTTTCCATTTAAGAATTCTTTTTAGCACTCTTTATATTCGACTGCTAATAATTTATACCTTTTTTTAGCAATTGTCAATAGAGTTTGCTAAAATTCACATAGATTTCACATTTCTATTTTCTGACTATATATTATATTATTTCTTTTGCTATTTTAGAACCATTTTAACTCATCAGTTTATTATTGGAATCTTTAACCAATCAATCTTGGTTCAGATGTTAAATTAATTCCTAAACTTTTTATAACATTTAATTCAGAATCAGTTATAATATACGAACAGTGTGCTTCAAAACCTCGCATTTTATCAATATTTTTTAGAGTTGTTTCTATAATTGGGTTTGTCGTTGAACAAATACTAAGTGCTATTATGACTTCTGATAAATTTAATTGATATTTTTTCTTATATAATGTTTTTTGTTTTATTTTAAAAATTGCTTCTAATACTGATGGAGATAACAAATATACTTCATCTGGTATTTTGGCTAAGTGCTTAATTACATTTAAAAATGCTGCACTTGGAGCTGTTAATAATTCAGACTCTTTTCCTGTAATTACTTCTCCACTATCTAATTGTATTGCCATTACTTCTCTTTTACTTTGTTTTATAATTTCATCTACTTTTATAGCAATTTCACGATTTTCTTTATTTAAATTTAATTCATTCATTAAGACTTCTATTCGTTTTATTGTCTTCTCATTACCAATTCCTCTTTTATAATCACATAATGCAGTATAATAACGACGAATAATTTCCATAGTCCCTGCTTTTTCAACAGTTTCATTATCTGTTATACACTTACTTATTGTATTAACTCCCATATCTGTTGGAGATTTATATATTTCTTTTCCTGTTATTTTAATCAATATATTTTTTAAAATTGAGAATGTTGAAATATCTCTATTGTAGTTAACTGCTTTTATATTGTAATTTTCTAAATGGTATGGGTCTATTATATTAATATCTTCTAAATCTGCTGTTGATGCTTCATAAGCCACATTTATAGGGTGCATTAAAGGTAAATCCCAAACTGGAAATGTTTCGAATTTTGCATATCCTGCCTTAATCCCCCTTTTATATTCATGGTATAGTTGAGATAAACATGTTGCCAGTTTTCCACTATTAGCTCCAGGTGCTGTAACAACTACTAGCTTTTTTGTTGTTTCTATATAAGGATTTTTTCCATATCCTTCATCACTTACTACCTTTTCTACATCATTTGGATATCCTTCTATTGGAGTATGTATGTACATTTTTATTTTCCTATCTTCTAGAATATCTTTTAGTTTTTGCACTTGAGCCTGTCCTGTATACATTGTAACAACTACACTGTTAATTTTAATTTCTAATTTTTCTAAGTTATCTATTAGTCTTAATAATTCTCTATCATATCCTATTCCATAATCTGCACGTATTTTATTTTTTTCAATATCATTTGCATTAATACAAAAAATAATTTCTAAGTCTTCTTTAAATTCTTTTAATAATTGTATTTTTGCATCTTGGTGAAATCCTGGTAAAACTCTGCTTGCATGATAATCATCAAATATTTTTCCTCCAAATTCTAGATATAATTTATTGTCAAACATTTTTATTCTTTCTTCTATTCTTTCTTTTTGCAATTTTAAATATAATTCATTATTAAATGCTTCTTTCATGTTTTTTCTCCTTTTTATTTTTATTTGCTTATTATCTTTTGAAAATTATTACTTACTATATAAATTTTCTATACAATAAAAAAAGATTAAAAAAATTTTCCTGAAAATTCGGTTTTTTTTTAATCTATTATTAGTTTAACACTTGCTAAATAATTTAGCAAGTGTTTTTTATTAATTTTATATTTTTTAATTAGATAGTTTTAAAAATTCTGGTATACCATAGTCTTCTCCAAAAGTTTCAACTCTAATTGATGTTATTTTTGGTTGATTAACTGGTTTACTTACTTCTGGGTTTTGTGATTGTTCTTGTCCATCTGCAACAGTTACTTCTACTTCTGAAATTTTGTGAACAATTTCCATTCCTTCTTCTATAACTTTACCAAAACCTGCATATTGTCCATTTAGGCTTGTATTTTTTTCTGTCATAATAAAGAATTGTGAGCATGCTGAATTATAAGCATCTTCTGTATATCCTCCTCCTCTTGCCATTCCAATTGTTCCTTCTTCAAATTTTATTGTATTTTCTACTCCATTAGCTATAAATTCACCTTTTATTGTGTAGCTTTCTTCTTCTCCTCCATCTTTTAGGTTACTTACTTTAGCTCCTGTTATTCCATCTCCATTTTTTGACCCTGCTTGAATCATAAATTCTTTCATAATTCTATGGAAACCTGTTCCATCATAAAATTTTCCATTTGCTAATGCTATAAAGTTTGACACTGCTTCTGGTGCTTGGTCAGGGTATAATTCTACTTTAATTTCTCCAAAACCTTCTACTACTATTGTTGCAATTGGATTTTGTTGTTTATATGTGATTTTTTTATAATATCCAACTCCTACTACTCCTATTAATACTATAATAGCAATTAATACTACTATCCAAATAATTTTTCCTAAGTTTTTCATTTTCTTTCTTCCTTTCTTTTTTTATTGTAACTCTCTTTGTTAAACGGCTACTCTCTTAATGTTTACAACTTCACTTTGTTCAGTTGTATAAGCTATCCGTAATTCGCTTCGTTCAAACGGCTAACTTTACTCGAACATAAATTGTTCTTGCATTCTCCTTAATGATTGTTTAATTGTTCTGGCTCTTACTTCTCCAATTCCTTCAACATCATCTAAGCTCTCTATGTCAGCTGCCAGTATATGTTGGAATGATTTGAATGATGATATTAAGTTTTCTATAATGTTATTTGGCATTCGTGGTATTTTATTTAAAATTCTATATCCTCTTGTGTATACCCCTACTTCGTCATAGTCATCAAATGTTCCAAATCCTAATAACTTAGCAATGTTTATTTCTTTTCCTATATCTTCATATGAAAGTTCTTCTAAGTCTTTTAATATTTTCTCAGGTGTCCTTTTTTTCTTTGTTGGTGCCATATAATCTTTAATTATTAGTTCTTCTTCTTTTTCTAATCCCCCTAGTAATTCTTCTAGTTGCATATTTACTAGTCTTCCATCTTCACCAAGTTCATATATTTGCCTTTTTATTTCTTCTGCAATTCTCATTACCATTTCTGCTCTTTGTATAACATCTATGACATTTTTTAGTGTCACTATATCATTAAATTCATATTCATTTAATATGCTAAGTCTATTATCAAATACTTTTTTGTATCTTTCTAATGTCTGAATTCCTTGGTTAGCTTTATTTAATACATCATTTGTATCTTCTAATATGTATCTAAAATTTCCTTTAAATATAGTTATGATATTTCTTCTTTGTGATATACTTATTACTAATTCTCCTGTTTGTTTTGCTGTTCTTTCTGCTGTTCTATGTCTTGTTCCTGTTTCTCTTGTTTCTATTTCTCTTGATGGGCTTAATTGAGCATTAGCAAATAAAATCCTTTTCAAGTCTCCACTTAATACAATTGCTCCATCCATTTTTGCCAATTCATATAACCTTGATGAAGTATATTCTTCATTAATATTGAATCCACCATCAACAATTTGTTTGATTATATCATTATTGTCTGTTATTAAAAGTAACGCACCTGTTTTTGCTCTTAGAATATTTTCCAGTCCATCTCTTATCGGAGTTCCTGGTGCTATTAATTTTAATAGTTCTGATGTTTCATCATCTTTGATTTTCACTTTTGTTTTCTCCCTTCTGCTTTTTTATGGGAATGTCCCAAAAGGGACGTTTACTTGTGGGACATTTTCTCCCTTCTGCTTGTTTCATTACGAAATTATTTTAGTCCCAATTTTCTTATTGCTTCGTTTACATCTTTGACTCCTATTATATCTAATTTAAAGTTATCTTTCAAGACCTTTCTATTACTTTCTGGAATTATACATTTTTTAAATCCTAATTTTTCTGCTTCTTTTAATCTTTTTTCTATCATATTAATTCTTCTTACTTCTCCTGTTAGTCCCACTTCTCCCATGATAACAGTTCCTTTGTCTATTGGGCAATTTTTATAACATGATGCTGTTACCATTAATATTCCTAAGTCAATTGATGGTTCGTTTATTTTTAGTCCTCCTACAACATTTAGATAGACATCTTGTCCCCCAAGTGCCATACCTGCTCTTTTTTCTAAAACTGCTATTAATAATGCTAGTCTATTGTAATCTATACCATTTGCTGTTCTTTTTGGAATTCCAAATACACTTTGTGTTGTTAAGGCTTGTAACTCAACTAATATGGACCTTGTACCTTCTATGCATGATACAACTGTTGACCCTGCTGGGTTATCTTCAGTATCTGAAATAAGTACATCAGAAGGGTTTAATATTTCGCACATTCCTTCGCCTTTCATTTCAAACATTCCTATTTCATTTGTTGAACCAAAACGGTTCTTTACACCTCTTAAAATTCTGTATGAAAAATATCTTTCACCTTCTAAGTATAGTACTGTATCTACCATGTGTTCTAGAACTCTTGGTCCAGCTATATTTCCATCTTTTGTCACATGTCCTATAATTATTGTTGTAATATTTCTTGATTTACATACTTTCATTATTTGAGTTGTTATTTCTCTTACTTGGCTTACACTTCCCGCTGCTGCAGAAAGCTCTTCTGAGTACATTGTTTGTATTGAGTCTATGATAACTAATTTTGGATTCAAATTTATAATGTTTTGATTTACTATGTCAATATCGGTTTCTCCTAAAAATAATATATCATCATTTTTTATTTGTAATCTATCAGATCTTAATTTTATTTGCTCTGCTGACTCTTCTCCTGATACATAAAGGACTTTTCCTTCTCCTTTAACTTTATCACATAATTGTAATATTAGTGTTGATTTTCCTATTCCTGGTTCTCCACCTAATAAGATTAAAGACCCTTTGACAAGTCCTCCACCTAAAACTCTATCTAATTCTTCAAATCCAGTTGAAGTTCTTATTGTCTCTTTTGCTTCATAAGAATTTAATTTTTGTGGTATATTTGTTTTATTTCCTTCTGCGTTGGCTTTTAAACTACTATTTTTACTTTCAACTATTTTTTGTTCAAAAAAACTGTTCCAACTTCCACACGCTGGGCATCTTCCTAGCCATTTTGCCGATTCATATCCACATTCATCACATACAAATATTATTTTACTTTTTGCCATTATTACTCCTTTTTGTCCCAAAAGGGACAGTTCTTTTGTCCCAAAAGGGACGTTTACTTGTGGGACATTTTAGTTTGCCCTATCAATCATTTTTCTACTTATACCAATAACTCTTGCTAATTGTCTATTACTAACTCCATTTATATTTTTACACTTTACTAGTATTTTGTCTCTTTTACTTTTAGATAATTTTGCTATTTTAGTTATATTTTCAATTTCAGTAATTTTACATATATAATCTATTAGTTGCTTATCATCTATTTTTTCATCTATATCATATTTAGATATATCAATTATTTCTTGTTCATTTTGTTCAATATTATGGAATTTTATAAATTCCTCTTTGTTTCCAAAAATATCTATTACTAATTTTGGATTTATTATTTTTGATTTTCCTATATACTCTTGATAACTGCTCCACTTATAATTTTCTATTTTATCTATACCTGCCTTTTGTGGATTTTTATGAATATATCTACATAAATTTTTAAAATATACCCTATCTTCTACTGCCTTACTTAAAAATCTATTTTGAAATAAATGTCCTATTCTCTCATATTTTTTATTAAAATATAAAGAATATTTAATTGCTATCGTTTGTATGATTTTTGATAATTCATTATTTAAATCGTAAATAACAAGATGAATATGATTACTCATCAAGCAATATACATATATTTCATATTGATATTTTGATTGTTCCTCCTTTAGAATTTTTAAAAACATTTTGTAATCTATATCTTCAAAAAATATATCTTGTTTATCTATTCCTCTTAGAATAATATGATAAACTTTTGTAGAAGTATATTGTCTACTTATTCTGGGCATTTAAATACCATCTCCTTTACTAAATATAATGTATTTGTATTTCCCCCCAGAATCTCTAATATACTAAAAAAGTATAACATATTTTTTTTCAATATGCTATACTTTTTTTATTTTTCACAATTTATTCACATTTAAATTAAAAATAAATTCATAATTCTATTTTTCAAGTTCTATTATTTATTCTTAAAATGTCCCACAAGTAAACGTCCCTTTTGGGACAACTGTCCCTTTTGGGACATTATTTCTTCCCAAATCTTATTTCTTGAAACAAAAAGTCATGTACTTTTTCCCATGTTATTTCTTGGTGTAAAAATTTATTTATATCATCTTCTATTTTTTGTTGTTTTGGTGTTAATACTATTTTTATTTCTTTATTCCAATCTATTTCTTGTAACCAAAATGCTTTGAATTTTTGCCAAAATCCTACTTTTGTTGGTAATGCTGTATTTCTGATTGTTCCTACATTTTCTATAGTTTCTGCTTCTTCAACTGTATTTCTAGCAATTCCTTTCATTTCTCCTTTTAATGAGAATTCTTGAAATACTCCTGCTTCTTCTGTTTTTCCTTGTTCTGTCATCTTTTCTTCCTCCTTTGTACTTATATGTTTGATTATTTCATTTATACTATATAAAATGTTAAATTTCAAGTATTTTGCGTTGTTTTTGTATTAAGTTTTAGTTACATAATTGTTACATTTTTGTTACATTTTTGGTTTTGCTTCTATATATTCATTTAAAGCTTTTTCACATTTTACTTTTTCTATTTTGTTTTCTAGATTTTGTTTTGATTTGCAATGCACTAATATATAATTTTGAGTATGACCTTGATAAATTCCTTCTTTTTGTTCTTCAAATAGTACTTCTACTTCTTTTCCTAAATAACTTTTATTATATTCTAGTTGATTTTTGTCTGATAATTCTATTAGTTTTTTACTTCTTTTTTCTTTTATACTTCCATCTATTTGATTTGGCATTAAGTCTGCTTTTGTTCCTTTTCTTGGTGAGTATTTGAATATGTGCATTTTGTAAAAATTAATTTCTTTTAAAAAGTTGTAAGTTGTTTTGAATTCTTCTTCTGTTTCGCCTGGAAATCCTACTATAATATCTGTTGTTAAATTAACATCTGAATAAATATCTCTTAACATTTTAACAATTTCTCTAAATTGCTCTGTTGTATATTTTCTATTCATCCTTTTTAATGTCTCATCACATCCACTTTGTAATGATAAATGAAAATGATGGCATACTTTTTCTAATTTACTTAATCTTTTTACAAATTCTTCTGTTATTAATAATGGTTCTATAGAACCTAGTCTAATTCTCTTGATTCCATCTATTTTGTTTATTTCTTCTAATAAGTCTATAAGTTTATAATCTTCTTTAAAATCCTTTCCATAAGATGCTACATGAATTCCTGTTATAACTACTTCTTGAATTCCTTTATTTGCAATTTCTGATATTTCAGATAAAATGTTTTCTGGTTTTCTACTTCTTACCCTTCCTCTTGCATAAGGTATTATACAATAAGAACAAAATCTATCACAACCGTCTTGTACTTTTATTACTGCTCTTGTTTTTTCTGTAAATGTTATTTTTCCAAATTCTGAAAATTCTTTTGATTTCATAACATCTTGTAATTCTTTTTCTTTTCTCTTTTCTTTTATATATTGTTCTATATGTTTTACAATTTCAACTTTTTCATTGTTACCTAAAACTAAATCTATCTCTGGTATTTTTTCTAATTCTTCTTTCGCTACTTGTGCATAACATCCAACAGCAACTACTATGGCATTTTTGTTTTTCTCTTTTACCATCCTAATTTTTTGTCTTGATTTTCTATCTGACATGTTTGTAACTGTACATGTGTTAATAATACAAATATCAGCTTGTTCTTTCACTTTTTCTTGTCCATTTTCTATTACTTCATATCCATTTTCTAAAAATTTTTGTATCATTGCATTTGTTTCATATTGATTGACTTTACATCCTAGTGTGATAAATAGTACTTTATCTTTTTTCTCCATTTTATACTCTCTTTCATTTTAAAAATAGAATCGCTTTTTTGCAATTCTATTTTTAGTATTATTATTTTGTTTTTCCATCTAATGTATCTAAGTTATCTAATGCCTTTCCTGTTCCTAATGCTACACATGATACAGCATCTTGTGCTATCATTACATTAATTCCTGTTTTTTCTTGTATTAGTTTATCTAATCCATCTACTAGGCATCCTCCACCTGTCATGTACATACCTTTATCACTAATGTCTGCTGCTAGTTCTGGTGGTGTTCTTTCTAATACTCCATGTACAGCATCTACTATCATCATTGCTGGTTCTAATAGTGCTTCTAACATTTCACTTGAATGTATTGTAACTGTTTTTGGTAAACCTGTTGATAAGTCTCTTCCTCTTATATCCATTTCAGCATCTTGGATTTTTGGATAAACACATCCTATGTTTACTTTTAAATCTTCTGCTGTTCTTTCTCCTATTACAATATTATGTTTTTTCTTTATATATTTTATAATATATTCATCAAATTTATCTCCAGCTACTTTTATTGATGTACTAACAACTGAACCTCCTAAAGAGATTACTGCTATGTCTGTTGTTCCTCCACCAATATCAACAACCATATTTCCAGATGGTTTTGCTATGTCAATTCCAGCTCCAATTGCTGCTGCAATTGGTTCTTCTATTAAATATACTTTTCTTGCACCTGCTTGCATTGCTGCGTCTATAACAGCTTTTTTCTCTACTTCTGTTACTCGTGAAGGGATACAAATCATAATTCTTGGTGCAAATAATGATTTCCCACAAACTTTTTGTATAAAATGTTTTAACATTTTTTCTGTTACTGTATAATCTGATATTACACCTTCTCTTAAAGGTCTTGTTGCAACAATGTTTCCTGGTGTTCTTCCTAGCATTCTTCTTGCTTCTCCTCCAACAGCTAATACATTTCCTGATAGATTGTCAACAGCTACTACAGATGGTTCTCTAAGAACTACACCTTTTCCTTTTACATATACAATTACTGTTGCTGTTCCTAAATCAATTGCTACATCTTGTCCTAATCCAAATTTTAACATGCTTATCTTCCCTTCTACATATTTTTCATTTCGCCATTATTACAAATTTATTACGATTATATTACAATTATCTAAAATTATCAATAGCTTTTATTGAATTTTTTAAAGTTTTATATTATAATATTGTTTGTCAAATTTTATAAAGTTTTAGGAGGTTTTTATGCATACATTTGTATTTCGTTCCAAATCAGAGTTAGATACTTTGCTTTTTGCAAAACAGTTTGCGTCTAATTTAAAAATTAAAGATGTTGTTGTTCTTTCTGGTGATTTAGGTTCTGGCAAGACTAAATTTACAGAGGGGATATTATCTTTTTTTGGTTTAGAAAATGAAATCTCAAGTCCTACTTTTACAATTGTTAATGAATATTGTAAAGACAAACTTCCTATTTATCATTTTGATGTTTATCGTTTAGAAGATTCTTCTGAATTTTATGAAATTGGTGGAGAAGAATATTTTGAAAATGGTATTTGTATTATTGAATGGGGAGAATTAATTGAAGATGCTCTTCCTAAAAATTATATTAAAATTAATTTTTCAAGAGATAATGAAAATGAAAATAATAGAATTTTAGAAATATCATCAGTTGGAGACAAATATAATAGTTTTATTGATTTATGTCCTACTTTTGCAAATAATTTGGGAGGAAATTGATTTGAAAATTTTATGTGTTGGTACTTCTAGTACACTTTGTAATGTTGCTATATTAGAAGATACTAAATTAATTAAAAAAATAGAATTAAATAATGGGTTAACACATTCTGAGTCTTTAATGCCTATAATTAAAGAAGTTCTAGAAAATTGTGATTTAACTTTAAATGATATTGATTTATTAGTTTGTGATATTGGTCCAGGCTCTTTTACTGGAATTCGTATTGGAATTGCAACTGTAAAAGCTTTTTCTGATAGTTTAGGAATTCCTTGTATTGGTGTTAGTAGCCTAGAAGTTTTAGCTTATAATATTAAAGAAGATGGACTTATTTGTTCTACAATAGATTGTAAAAATGATAATTGCTATTTTGCTTTATTTGAATTGAAAGATAAAATTTATAATGTTATAGAGCAACCAGAGTCTAAGTCTGTACAAGATGTGCTTGTTTTACTTAATAAATATTCAGAACAAGTTATCCACTTTGTGGGTGATGGTCTTTCTGAAAAATCCACAAATAGTTATTTAAATGTTGAAAACTTAGGAATTGCTGGATTTAAAAAGTTTTTAAGTAATAATAATCAATCTGAAGAAATTTTACCATTATATTTGAAAAAGCCCCAAGCTCAAAGACAGCTAGAAGAAAAGTTGAAAGGGTTGTGTTAATATGTCCGCAAATATAAGAAAAATGACTTTGGATGATTTTTATAAAATTTCTGATATATTAATTTCTGATTTTGATGATTTTTGGTCTTGTGATTGTTTAAAGCAAGAATTAAATTGTAAGGATTCTTATTTTTTAGTTGCTAGTATTGATGAAGAAATTATTGGATTTGCTGGTTTTAAAAAGATTTTGGATGAAGCTGATATTATGAATATTGTAGTTAATAAACAGTTTCGTGGTCAGGGTATTGGTTCTTTACTTTTGAAGGATTTAATTTCTTATGCAGAGTCTTTGTGTGTTAGTTCTATTACTTTGGAAGTTAATGTTAAAAATTCAGTTGCTATTTCTTTATATCATAAGTTTGGTTTTGTGGATATTGGTGTTAGAACTAAGTATTATAATGGTGTTGATGATGGGATAATAATGAGAAAGGAGATCTAAATTTCAGGTCTCCTTTACACATATTTTTCAACTATAACAACAGTTCTACCACTTCTAGTACTACCACTAAATTCTTTAACAACAAATCTACCTTTTCCACGAACTGTAATAACATCACCTAATTTAATTTGTTTTGAAGCTTTAGTTTCATTTTGACCATTTATAAAAACTCTTTCACTATCAATTATTTGGACAGCCTTACTTCTAGATGTTCTTGCTAAATCTGATACAAAATTATCTAATCTTAAAGAAGGAACAATAATTTTTACTTCTTCAACTTTAATTTCTTGTTTTCTTAAATCATTAATATCAATTACTTCCAATTTAGCATTTTCAAATCTTGTAAGAGTTCCTAATTCCTGTTTTAAAGTCTCTGCTGTTTCAGATTTTACTAATATATCTGCACCATCATCAAAAACTAGAATATCCCCCACTTTTTCTCTTTTCATGCCTAACTTTACAATTCCTCCTAAGTAATTTCTATGAGAATATTTTCCCTTTTCATCATCACTTAAAAATATTCTAATTACATTTATTAACTTAGAATAATTTTTTTGAACCATCTCTAAATTATATTTTTCAGGATATATAATCAATATTTTTCTTTCACTATCTTCAAAACCACCATATAAAACATAATTTTCAAAATCTAACTTTTTTAAAAAATTTTTAACAAGTGATATTTGATACATATCTAAAAAATCTGTATATTGTATTTTATCCTTTTGCTTGACAAATTCAATCTTATCTGAAATTTGCGCAAGTAAAATCTTCTCTTCCATAATTATACCTCTCCAAAAAGGAAAATGTCTGACCCTATTTCCCTCTAATTTATAAATTCATCTGGACATGCTTGTACTTCAAGTTTTATGCCTTCTAGTCCTTCTTCTATAATAATTTCTTCAATGGCTGTTCCCAACCCATTTATTTTTGTTCCATCCTCTATTGTTATTACATTTTTGTTTTTATCAATTGATTTTTTTATTGTTTCTTTATCTATTGGTTTTAAAAATCTGCTATTTATTACTTCTACTTCTAGTCCTTTTTCTTCATATTGTTTTGCCACTTCCATAGCAGTTGCTACTTTTTTTCCTATCGCTATTATGCATAAATCTTTTCCTTCTTTTATTATCTCTGCTTTTCCTAATTTTATTTGTTCATGCTTCTCAAATTTTATATTTTCATCTTCTCCACCTCTTGGATACCTAATAACTACTGGTTGTTTTAGTGTTATTGCATATTCTAACATATCTTCTAATTCTTTAAAATCCTTTGGTGCCATTATTACTAGGTTTGGCACTAGTCTGAAAAATGCCATATCTAATGTTCCTTGATGTGTTTCTCCATCTGCTCCTATTATTCCTGCTCTATCTACACATAGTATAACTGGTAGTTTTTGTAGTGCTACATCATGTATTACTTGGTCATAAGCTCTTTGATAAAATGATGAATATATTGGCACAAATGGTATCATCCCTTCTTTTGCCATTCCTGCAGCCATTGATACAGTATGTTGTTCTGCTATTCCTACATCAAAAAATCTGTCTGGAAACTTTTTTTGAAATTCTGATAGCCCTGTGCCATCTTTCATTGATGCTGTAACTGCTACAATTCTGTCATCTTTTTTAGCTAATTCTATTAGTTTGTCTCCAAATATTTTTGAATAATCCGTTTTCTTTTCTTTTTTTAGTTTTCCTGTTTCTATACAAAAAGGAGAAGTTCCATGGAATTTGTCTGGGTTCTCTTCTGCTATTTTATATCCTTTTCCTTTTTTTGTTAAAACATGTACAAGTACTGGTCCTTCGACTTTATTACTTAATTTTAAAATATGTTGTAATTGCTCAATATCATGTCCATCAACTGGTCCTAAATATGTAAATCCTATCTCTTCAAAAAACATTTTTGGTATTACTAATTGTTTAATACTTCTTTTTACTCTTTGTGCTACTTTTACAATCTTTTTACCTATTATAGGTACTTTACTTGTAAATCTTTTTATCGAAGAATTTGATTTAGTATACAACTTTTTAGTTCTTAGTTTTGTTAAAAATAAGTTCAAACCTCCAATATTTTTAGAAATACTCATTTCATTATCATTTAGAATAACTGTCATTTTTGTTTTGCTAAATCCTACATCATTTAGTGCTTCTAGAGCCATGCCCCCTGTTAATGCTCCATCTCCTATAACTGCAATTACTTGATTATCTTCTTTTTTTAAGTCCCTTGCTCTTGCCATACCAAGTGCTACAGAAATTGATGTACTGCTATGCCCTGTATTAAAACTATCATATTCAGATTCACTTGACTTTGGAAATCCTGATAATCCACCTTTTTTTCTAAGTGTTTTAAATTGTTCTCTTCTACCTGTAATTATTTTATGAACATAAGATTGATGCCCCACATCCCAAACAATTTTATCTTTTGGTACATTAAAAACACTATGTAAAGCTATTGTTAACTCTACTACTCCTAAGTTAGAGGCTAAATGTCCTCCATTTTCTGATACTACTTGTAATATATATTCTCTTAGTTCCTTTGCTAATTGCTTCTTTTGTTCTATATTTAATTTTTTCAAATCTTCTGGTGAATTAATATTTTCTAACATATTTTTACCCCATCTTTTACATTTTTTACTATTTTTTGGTTATATTAAGATTACTATAATATCATATCATATTTTTTTGAATTTTTCTACAAAATGCTTGTTTTTTATTAACTTTTATAATAAAATAGTTAAAAATATACTAAGGAGATTATTTATATGAAAAAATTAAAAATACAAATATTATTTATTACATTTTTGTTAATTATAAATACTTTTACACTTTGTTTTGGTGCTTATGAAGATGTTACTATGTCAGTTGTATCAGAGCCTGTATCAACTATTAAATTTGGTGAAAAATCTTATGTTGAAAGAAGAATTGTTTCAAAAGATTTAAAAAATAAAGAAATTACATTTCAATTAAAAGTTGTAAATGAAGAGGAAAAAACAAAGCCAACTGGTGAAATTATGTTGGTTATTGATAATTCAAGAAGTATGTTAGACCCTATATTAACAGATAAAACTAGAGAAGATTTAGTTATTGAATCTGCAAAAGCATTAGTTACTAATTTGTTAAAAGATAATACTCAGTTAAAAATTGGTGCTGTTAGTTTTTCAACTAAACCTTTAAAGCCAAATGGACAAATTGATTCAGAAGGTACTATTGAAGATGCTAGACTTGTTTCTGAATTAACAAATAATAAAGATTCCTTAATTTCTGCTATTAATAATATTACTTATGAAGGTCCTAAAACAGACTTACAAGCTGGAATTCAATTAGCTAAACAACATTTTACAGAACAAACTGATAAATCACATAAATATGTTATTATTTTAACAGATGGCATCCCAAATGTTGCTTTTGATTTTGATAATTATTTTTCTGATATGGTTATTCAAAAAACAAAAGCAGAATTACAATCTTTATCAAGTGTAGCAAGTAATGTTATTACAATGCTTACAGGAATAACAAATGGTGAAGCTAAGCCAAATGCAACTATTAATGATAAAACAAATAATGAGATTATAGAAGAAGTTTTTGGAACAACAACAAATCCAACTATTGGTAAGTTCTATTATGTTACTGATGATAAAATAGAACAAACAATAACAAATGATATTTATAATGATTTATCAGCTATTCCAAGAATATTTAAAGATATAAAAGTTGTTGATACTTTTTCTAAAGAAATTGCAGATAATTTTACTTTCTCTTATGTGAAAGCTCCTAATTTTGGAACAATATCTGATAAAATAGATACTACAACAAATTCTATTACATGGAATATTCCAGAACTAAAATCTGATGAAACAGCTATTGTACAATATAAAATTAAATTAAAAGAAGGTTATAGCAAAGATATTTTAGATAAAGTTTTAAATACTCATACTAAGTTAGATATTACTTATACTGATTCTTATACTAATGTAACAGATTCTAAGTCTTCTGATGTTACTCCTCAGATTAGATTAGTAGAACCTGAAGAAGATTTGCCTAAAGTTTTACCTAAGGCTGGAAAAACTGTTTTATTTGGTGGTATAGCAATTGTTGCTTTAATATCAATTGTGTTTGGAATTAGATATATAACAATTAAAAATAATATGGAATAATAAAAAAGTAGAAAAGAAAAATTAATCTTTTCTACTTTATTTATATGTCCCAACACAAGGCATAAGATATCTGTAACTACTCTGTATACTATATCTGTAATTGGCAAAGCCTCAACAGCTATAGCATCACTATCGTTCGAACAGCTATCTTAAAAAGGGTCGTTTGTCCCAAAAGTAAACGTCCCTTTTGGGACATTATAATCTTATAAAACATAAACCTATAATAAATAATCCTAAAATAACTCTATAAATTGCAAATACCTTGAAGCTTCCTTTTTTCAAATATTCAAGTAAGAATTTAATAACAAACATTCCAACTATAAAGCTTGCTAAAATTCCAACAATAAATGGTACATTAAATACAAAATGTTTTAAATCATATAATGCTGCAGCTGCTACTATTGGAGTGGATAATAAAAATGAGTATTTTGCAACTGATTCTCTAGTTAATCCCATTCCTCTTCCTACTGTCATAGTAATTCCTGACCTTGATACTCCTGGAAATGCTGCTGCTATTGCTTGTGACATTGCAATCCACAATGATTGTTTTAGTTTAATATCTTTATATTCTACTTTTGATTTTGCTTTTTTGTCTACTATGTATAGTATTATTCCCATAACTATTAGTGCAAAAGCTATTAAAAACATTTCTACAATTTTCTCTTGTATATTGAATCCTAATGCTAATTTTTCTATTACCTTTTCTGATACTTTATCTAAAATCAAACATAATATTCCAGTTGGAATAGTTGATATTACTATGTACCAAAATATCTTTCCTTCGAGTGTTTTTTCTTTTTTTACTACTTGTTTATATCCACTTGTTATTAGTTTAATCCAGTCTTTAAAAAAGAATATAACTATTGCAAATAATGTTCCTATATGTAAAGCAACATCAAATGATTCACTAATTTCGCTCCATCCAAATACCCATGGGAATAAATTTAAGTGTGCTGAACTTGAAATTGGTAATAATTCTGTTAATCCTTGCACAATTCCTAGAATTAGTGCTTGTAAAATTTCGTTCATCTTTTTTTCCTCTTTTCTTTTATTTCTTATAAATTTCTTTTAATATATTATATATTGTATATTTTATAAATTCTGCTGTTGTAACTGGTGCTACTTTTCCTGGTAGTGCTAAAGCCCAAATTAAGTTAAGTTTTCTTTCTTTTGCTACTTTTTTATCAATTCCTCCTGGATTAGATGCTAAATCCATAAGTAAACAATCATCCTTTACATATTTGATTCTTTCTTCTGTTAACATTAAGTGTGGTACTGTATTTATTATAATATCATATTCTGATAAATTTTCTTTTATTGTATTGATGTTCGTTTCTTCATGTCCATATGCTTTTATCCATGCTAAATCTTCATCTTTTCTTGCTGCACATGTTACTTTTGCTGAAAGTCCTTCTAATTTTTTTGCTAATACCTTCCCTATTCTTCCAAATCCTAATATTAGAATTTTACTTCCATGAATAATTTTATTTGTATTAGCTATCATAATTTCTATTGCACCTTCTGCTGTTGATATTGTATTTAAAACTGCTAATTCTTCTCTTTTCATGATGTCTATAATTTCAATATATTCATCATTTGCCATTTCATATACTTCTGGTGCAATGCTTCCTGCAATTAAGATTTTTGCGTTTATTGTATGCATTAGTTCTCTTATAGATATTGGTGTGTCACTAAATGGTGTATTAATATCTTTTCCATTACTTGAAAATGGTATTGGTCCTATAATTATATCAGAGTTTTTAACTGCTTCTGTTAATTTATTGCATATTGTAATATTTTCGTTTTCTTTTAGCTCTTCTGCTTTTTCTAGTCCATATACATATACTTTATTTCCATCTGATGCTAACATTTTTGTTAATTTTATAATTCTTAAATCTCCACCAACAACAGTAAAATTTGTACTCATAAAATCCCTCTTTCTAAATTATAATCTTTTAATATTATATTTATTTTTCAGGATTTTATGAGCTATTTAATCTATTTCTCTTTGAATTTCATTTCTATTCTTATTTTTTGATTTTTTATGTCTTGTTGATGTATCATTTTTTAGCATTTTTATATCACTATAACTTAGATTTCTTGTTACTTCAAACATATCTTCTAGATGTTCTTTTGCTTTTATTTCTTTTTCTTTCATGTTTTTGTCTTTGTTTTCTATTTCTTCTTTATTAAATGGTATAGATATTTTTGCCATTATTGGAATAAATATTGGGTCATTTTTTATCTTGTCTCCTACTTTTGCTGAGTCAATATCTACTGCTATGTTTGCAAATTTAATTGCTTTTTCTTTTTGACCTTTAATCATTGCTATTTTAGAAAGTTCATAATAGCTGTCTGCTGATAGTTCTTCATCTTCTATTGCTTCCATAAAGTATTTTTCTGCTTTTTCTAGTTCTTTATAAATTAGTGCTATTTCGGCAAGAGAATATTTTGAGTTGTATGAAAGTGAGTTTATTTCTGCTGCTTTTTCATAACATATTTTTGCATTTTGAAAGTCATTAAGCATTGTATATGCAATTCCTAAATTGTAATTTATTTCAAAGCTTAGTGGGTTATATTTTAGTGCATCTTGATAAATGTTTACTGCTTCTTTATACATTTCTTTATTTATTAGTATATCTCCTAATAGCTCTGTTGCTTTGTAATAGTCTGGCTTTTTGTTTAATAGGTTGTGCAACATTTCTGATGCTTCATCTGCTTTGTCTAGCTGATTTAGTAGTTCTGCTATTTTGTAGTATGAGTCATAGTCTTTTTTATTGATGTCAATTGCTTGTACATATTCATCAATTGCTTTTCTCATTCCACCTTCTATTTCATATATTTGTGCTAACATTTTGTGTCCAATATAGTTTTCTGGGTATTTTGATACTAGATTTATTAGTTGTTCTTTTGCTTTTTTGTTATTTCCTAGTTTAAAGTATATTTTTGCTTTTGCTACATTTAATAGTTGTATTAGTGGAATTCCTTTTTTTTCTATTGCTATTACTGCTATTGGTAAAATAATTCCTATTATATATTTTATAATCATTATGAATAGTCCTATTTCTATTTTGGCTAATACTTGTACAAAGTTTATTGCTATTCCCATTGCTTCTAAAATTAATATAAATATGTAGTTTGTATCATTTTCTTTGAATAGTTTAAAAAATATAAATATAAATAGTAAAAATGATATTAATGTATATATTAATTGTTCTATCATATATTTTCTCCTTTTCTTATTATTCTTTATTTTATTGCATTTTTTGTTATTTGTCTAGTGTTTTTGAAATTTTAAAGTATTATAAACAAAAAAACTGCTAATTTCAGCAGTTTTTTCTGTTTATTGTGTTTCTTGTTAATTAGGTGTGAACCCCGCCTTTTTTAATGCATCTGCCATGGTGTCTTCTCTTTGGTCTCCAAATGAACCTACCAATGTTGCTGGCTCATCTTTTTCTGAATGATTATTCCGCCACCTGTTTCCATATTTATCTGGAGGCACAAATTTGCCCAAGTAATTTGTATAGCCAGTGTACTGTGCTCTTACCTTATCTTTGTAAAGCTTAAACTCAGCACCGCAGATAGGACATTTGATGGCATAAGCATGTCTGTTGTTCCAGAATATTTCATGCTGGATTTCTGCATTTTCCTGCTTACAACTTCTGCACCATATCTTACATTTAGGCAGTTCACTTGAATGGCTTTCGATTGGAATAAACCTTTCATTCCATCCATTAGATTTAACCACAATTGGTTCCTTGTTTGGGCAACCAAATGTGCTGTTTATACAGTGGTTGCAGACACTGTCTGTAAACTTTTCCTTTATCCGATAGTATGTTGCTGGTGCTAAAACACAATTTTTTAACATGTTGTCTCCTCCTTAATAAATAAATTTATTGTTGTTGTTAAAGTATCTATTTTTATTATACTAAATTTACATAAATATATCAAAGTATTTGTTATGTATTTACATATTTACATAAATATGTTAAAATTAAATTATCTTTCCACGCATATAAGATAAATAGTAGTTAATTTTCATTTCTTTTTTGAAAGGAGAAAAATTATGGCTAATATCATCAACGAAAAGAAGCTTGAGGAAGCAAAGCGGTTAGAGGAATCTCTGTATGCACGTTTTAGTGAATTGCATGAGGATGCATACAAGCGTTTCCGCTTAAAAGAGGCTGAAAACGCTTCTAAGGAATATTGTTCCGAGGAAGAAAAAGAAGCTGACTACATAGCAGAAAAGTTGCTGTTTAATAAGCAGTTAACTTTATCCCGTGCAAAAGGGAAAAGCATGAGTCTTAAGGTTAAAGAAAAAGATGCACATTATGAGCTCCATTATGATACTAACAGGATGGATACACCTGATAAGGTGCGTTGGGCCGTTAGGAATTTTGTTTCATATTTGCATCTGTTTTTAGATGATGCAGACACTGTATGGGAAGATGAGGCTATCGAAGCTGAGTTTTTAGACGGTATCAAGCAGATTGTAGAAACAATAAGTGATTCAGTCGAATAAGTTTGTAGCTTAAGAGAGCGTGGACTCTTACAAAAAAGAGTGGTAGGAAACTATCACTCTTTGCTTATAAATTGTTATATTTCTAATTTACCTCCTCTTTCTCAACAGTTTTACAGATATTTTTATTATTTTAATTGCTAATCTATGTAAAAAATGATAAAATGTAAACTATATTGGAGATAAAACCCCATTTGATGACATAAGTGATGCAGATAAGCTAAAAATGGGAAAGGTTGCGGTTAATAAGACTTTTTCTACTTTAAGAAAAAAGGAAATGTTTATTAATATCATTGATGAATTTAATAAACGTAAAACTCCTGAAGCAATTTTTGCATATCTTTGTGATAAAATGGAATGTGATTTGCAGGCAAAGAAATATTCTGATGAAGGTAGATGTTCTTTTGAAAATGCTTCACCTAATGTCTTAGAAGATGTAAGAGTTCAAAAAATAATTGCTAATGGAGCTAAAACCGTAGCTGACGTTTTCATCGATTATGATACATACAGATATACAGAAAATAATATCTTCTTTGATATGATTCATTTTTTAAAGGAATATAGTACAAATTGATTATACTTTTTCAATTATTATGGCATAGAACTTTTTTTATAATCTAAAAATACATTAATCTATTCATTAATTTTATATATTGTATATTCAGAATCATAGTTGTAACCTAGCTTTTTAGCTAATCCCAATGAATTTAAATTTGAAGCATCCCAACTAGGATATATACCTTTTTCTAGACACATTAATATTAGTTTAGCTGCCATAGCTGTTCCTATACCTTTATGTTTATATTCTTGTTTAACTCTTATATTAATTTCTATCCCATCTTTATAAATTATATCTGAGCTACAAATTCCAACTATTTCATCATCTCTAAAACAACATACTCCTATGCCTTTATTCATATAATCATCTGTTATTCTCATTTGTTTTGAGTCTTCATTATCTGCTTTAATTAATTTATATATTCTCTCATCAATTGGATTTATTTGATATTCACTATTCAAACTCTCACTAAATTTTTTTAAATCTTGTTTATTAAATATTCCTTTTTCCTTTTTCAAAGAGTATCTTTTAGCTTTTTCAAAATTATCATAACAACTTTCAATAGCATCACTCCACTCATCATTTGCAATGATTCTTTTACAAGTGTTTGGAAGTTCTTTTAATACTTCCTTTGCTAACTCAGATTTACTGTTTCCATTTATAAAACAGTACTGTCTAATTAATAAATATGCAATTGTAGGACTTTCTAAATTATCAACATAAGCTTCTCCCATAAGTCCATCTAAGGCTGATTTACCCATGTAAAATTTTATTTCTTTAAATAAATGTTCTATTTTGTACATTTGATTATTGTTTAATTTTATCATATCTTTTATTACTCCTCTATCCTAAACCACCATAAATCTTATAATCTCTTAAAATCTTTCTAACATAATTATTAGTTTCTTTATAAGGTATATTTTCAACATCAGAACCATCGTCTTTAATAATCCCCTTTTCAATCCAATTATCAACAGTTCCTATACCTGCATTATATGCTGTTACCGCTATTTCTACATTTTTATAACGCTCTAATAAAACTGCAAGATATTTTGTTCCAAGATTGATATTAACATCAGCTTCATATAATTTGTCTCTTAATTCACTATCTGTAATTTTTAAATCAACCCTTTTTAATATATCTTTTGCAGTGTCTTCCATTAATTGCATTAGTCCAATTGCATTTTTATTTGATTTAGCATTTGGATTAAAGTTACTTTCTGCTTTTATAACTGCATATATCAAATTTGCATCAACTTGATATTGTTGTGAATATTTTTCAACTTCTTCTACATATTCTTTTTTGTAAATTATCTTTTGTATTTGCTTTGGAACATCTAGAATGGCTATTATTCCTACTACTAATAATATAACTAAAATAGTGCAAATTGTTTTTTTCTTTATAATAACTATTTTAAACACTCCTCTCTTTTGTCAAAGGAGGGATTTTGAGACCTGTTCTCTAATCCCTCTTCTGCTGTTTTATTTGCATTCATACCAGTTTTCGGCTTCTGAGACTTCTGCTATTAGTGGTACTTTTAGTTTTATTGCATTTTCCATTTTTTCTTTTATTATATTTTTTATTTCTTCTATTTCTTCTGTTGGTGCTTCTATCATCATTTCGTCGTGTACTTGTAATACTATTTTAGATTTTAGATTTCTACTTTTTATTTCTTTATATACATTTATCATTGCTATTTTCATTATGTCTGCTGCTGTTCCTTGGATTGGTGTGTTCATGGCTACTCTGGCTCCGAATTGTCTTACCATGTAGTTGTTTGATTTTAGTTCTGGAATGTACCTTCTTCTGTTGAATTGTGTTTCTACATATCCTGTTTCTTTTGCTTTTTCTGTTGTTTGTTCCATAAAGTCTTTTATTCCTATATATTCTGATAAATATTCGTCTATATATTGTTTTGCTTTTTTTCTTGATATTCCTAGTTGTTCTCCTAGTCCGAAGTCACTTATTCCATATACTATTCCAAAATTTACTGCTTTTGCATTGCTTCTTTGTTCTTTTGTTACCTCTTCTATTGGTGTTTTAAATACTTTTGATGCTGCTTGTTTGTGTATGTCTTCTCCTTCTTTAAATGCTTGTATCATCTGTTTATCTTCTGACATTGATGCTAATATTCTTAATTCTATTTGTGAGTAGTCTGCATCTATATATATTTTTCCTTGTTCTGGTTTGAATATTTTTCTTACTTGTTTTCCTAATTCAAATCTTGTTGGTATATTTTGTAGGTTTGGCTCTGTTGAGCTAATTCTTCCTGTTGCAGTTATTGTTTGATGGAAAAATGAGTGTATCCTTTTTGTTTTTGGATTTATATAAGGTTTTAGTCCTTCTACATAAGTTGAATTTAGTTTCATTAATTGTCTATAATCTAGAATTTCTGAGATTATTGGGTCTTCTGTCTTTAATTTTTCTAGTACATCAACATCTGTTGAATATCCGTTTTTTGTTTTTTTGACAACTGGTAATTTCATTTTTTCAAATAAGATTTCTCCTAGTTGTTTTGTTGAGTTAATATTAAATTCTTCTCCAGCCATTTCATATATTGCTTTTGTTTTAATGTCTAGTTGTTCTTTTAGCTGTTTTCCAAAGTTATTTAATTCTTCTTCTTCTGCATACATTCCATTCCATTGCATATCTGCTAAAACTGTTACTGTTGGCATGTCAATTTCTTTAAAGAGTTTTATACTGTTTACTTCTTCTAATTTCTTTATTGTTATTTCTTGTAGTTCTTTTATGATATAGGTATATAGTGTGTATTTTTCTTCTTTTAGATTATTATTTTCTTGTGTTTCTTCTTCATCCATATCAAATAAATTGATTTGCTTATTACTGTTGTCTTCTTTTAAAATTTCACTAACATCTATATCTAAAAATTGTTCTGCTAAGTCTTCAATTTTTAGTTTATTATTTGTTGGGTTTAAAATATATGTTGCTATGCTTGCATCATAGTCAATTCCTTTTAAATTGATTCCTTGTTGTTGTAATAATATATATGTTTTACTTAGGTCAATTCCTATTTTTTTTATTTGCTCATCTTCAAATATCTCTTTTAGGTTTTGTATTTGCTCTTCTTGTTTAAATGTATTATAAGTAGCCGTGTTTCCTTTTTTATCAAATATACTAATTCCTGCTATTTTTTCTTTAACTATTTTTTCTGTATTTTCATCTTTTTCTGTGCTAATATAGAAAATCATTTCTTTTTCTTCATTTAGTTGCTTTTTTATTTCTTCTAAATCTTTTTTTACAACTTGATATTTTTCTTCTATACTTTTATTTTCTGATTTTTCTGTGTTTTCATCTTGTAAATTGAATCTTTCAATATATCTTTTGAAATTTAATTTTTTAAATATTTCTAATACCTTCTGTTTGTCCCATTCTTCTACTTTTAGTTCTTCTAATGTGTCTTCTATTGGAACTTTTGTATTTATTTCTCCTAGTGTTCTTGATAAAATTGCTAGTTCTTTATTTTGTTCTATATTTTCTTTTTGCTTTCCTTTTAGTCCTGATTCTCCTGCTTCTACTTTTTCATATAATTTTTGTATAGTATTAAATTGTTTTATTAAATTTAATGCCGTTTTTTCTCCAATACCAGGCACTCCAGGTATATTATCAGATGTATCTCCTTGAAGTCCTTTTACTTCAATTAGTTGTTTTGGTTCTATCCCATAAACTTCTTGTATTTTAGCTCTATCATATATTTCTGTCTCTGTTTTTCCACTTTTTGTTCTAGGTATGTGGATTTTTACATTGTCTGTTGCTAATTGAAAAGTGTCTCTATCTCCAGATAGGATAATAACTTCTAGTCCTCTTTTTTCTCCATATTTAGATAACGTTCCTATTATATCGTCACCTTCATAGCCCTCTTTTTCTACAATGTCTATGTTCATAGCTCTTAGCACATCTTTTATAATTGGCATTTGTTCAGCAAGTTCATTTGGCATCCCTTTACGATTTGCTTTATATCCTTCATATAATTCATGTCTTGCTGTTGGTGCTTTTAAGTCAAAGGAAACTGCTAAATATTCTGGTTTTTCATCTTCTAGTAATTTAAATAAAATTGATAAAAATCCATATATCGCATTTGTATATTTTCCATCTTTTGTTGTAAGTGCCTTGCTTCCCATAATTCCATAAAACGCTCTATTCATAATGCTATTTCCATCTATTAATACTAATTTTTTCATTTTTTCTCCTTCTTTATAAAATGTCCCACAAGTAAACGTCCCTTTTGGGACAACTGTCCCCTTTGGGACATATTAAAAGTTTACCACAATACAGTCTTGTAATTCAACAATTGAACCTTTTTGTGGGTATGAGCTCATTGTTTCTGCTTCTACTTTTCCTTTTTCATATTGTTCGTCACTAGGTCTTTTAAAGTTGTATCCCAATGAGTTTAAAAATTTTATGAATTCTGCTCCGTTGTCATTAAATGCTTTTTTGCCCCACCATAATACTGATAAACTGTTTACTTGGCTTCCGTCTTTTCCTATGCTTTTTTTAGGTGTTCCCATTATTACTAATGGTTTGTTTGTGTTGTAAGATTGTTCTAATTCATTTATTAAATTAAATGCGATGTTTAGGTCTCTTTGGTATCTGATGTAGTCATTGTAAAACATTTGATTTAGATATTTTGTTTGTTGTAATACTAATATAAAAATAAAAATTGTTGTCATTATTTTTGTTACTTTATATTTTGATACATATTTGTAACAAATTAATGCAATTATAGCTACAAAAAGTCCCCATGATGTACATGCTCTATATATTACTCCTTTTAATTGTAAAATTGCTATTGCAAAGTTTGATAATATCATTCCTAAATATAGTATTATTATCATTATGTTTCGTTTTTTGTAATATTGTATAATACTAATAAAAAATCCTAGTATTATGCTGATTCCAAATATTAATACTGGGAAGTATGTTATATTTATTACTGAGCTTTTTATTTCATAACATATCATTTGCAAACTTTCTATAATACTATAATTTCCCCAATTTATTTCTTTTTCGGCCACTTCTGATACATGAACTCCTAAAAGATAAGTTATTTTTACTATTACACTATTCAATATAACAGAAATTACTAATATAGCCAATGCTAAACTAAAATATTTTAATATATTTTTCCATTGCTTTTTGTTTTCTTGTTCAAAAATCATTAAAATTGCTGTAATGCAAATGGCTAATATCATGATTTGTGCTGATGCTTCATACATTGACATTCCAACGGTTAATGTAATTATTGTTAATAAATATAAATATTTTTTGTGCAATACTTGATAATTTTCATAAAATATCATAATTCCAATAGATGCAAGTAAACTTCCTAACATTACTGCTATATTACAGTTTTGGTATATAAATATTTCATTTATTAATGGATAAGAAATAAACATACTAGCAAATACTATATAAGCTCCCATTGGTATTTTATCTTTTAAATTTTTCTTTAAAAATACACACCAAGCTATTGCTGTTGTTACTATTACTATACTTGCCACTAAGTCTGCCCAAAATGGTGTAAACTCTGTAATGTTTAAAATTTGGTATACTATATATGCTCCCCATCTTCCAATTGATAACATTTCTTTTCCTTGATAATATCTGTCAAATGCAGTGTCATCTACTCCAATTGATGAGTTAGTGATAGTAAAACCATAACTTAATATTGTAACTAATATAATTGTAATAATAAATATTTTGCTATTTAAAAAATATTTTATTGCTTCCTTATATTTTTGTTTTTCTTGTTCCATTTCATCTCTCCATTTTTAATATATACAATAATATAATGTATCATCTTCAAAAACAAATTGTTCTTTTTCAAGTTTGTCCCAGTTTTTTGTTATAAAATATTTATCATATTTTTTGTCTGATTCTACTTCTATGAATTTTCTATTATTATAGTAATTTATAACTCCTAACCTTGACCAATCTGGATATAATGAACGATAGCATAATGATGATTTATTTTTTATATTATCATAAAAAGGTTTACTTTGTTTATCTTTTAAAAATACTATTTTTTTAATTTCATTTCCTGTTTCTTGTTCATATTCATTTATCCATGTTCCTATTATTTGTGCTTGCTCTTTATCTTGATTATTTACAATTTTATGCTCTCTCATTATGCTAATATAAGTAATTATTATGAGCAAAATATATGATAATAAGATTGCGTTTTGTATTACTTTTTGTGTTTTATTTTCTTTTTGGATACTACATAAATATAAAATTAGTAATCCTATCATAGCACCTATTGAAAATGCCATTCTTCCTGTTCCAAATGCTGATAATGTAATTAGGTTTGGCGAAAATGTTGCTCCTATTGATATTATTATAATTCCAAGTACATTTATTTTCTCGCCTATTTTTTTGCAGAATATATTTGTATATAATAGTATTATTACTAAATATATTAATAATATATTTTTGGGAAATAAATTATAGGTGTTTACTAATATTTTAATTATATTTTGACAAATGTATTTTATATTAATACCTATATTTTTTATATTTCCCATTCTAGTTTGTGTTAAGTCAAATATATGTCCTGTTATTTTGATTTGTATTAAGTTTATTATAATTCCTAATATTATACAAATTCCACTTAATATTGTATTTTTTATTACTTCTTTATTTATCTTCTTCTCTTTTAATATTGATAATACAAATGTAATTGTTATTAACCAATTTATCATACCTTGATAAAATATGATTGATATTGTTGTTAAAACTAAACTTTTTATTATATAGTTTTTTTCTTTTTTTACAATTATGTCTGCTACTATAATGTTTAATAATACGCTTATTGCCATAACTGCACATTCTGCGAATTGCATATTTTCTAGAAATGTGAAGTTAAAAATTGTTATATATGATATTGCTAATACAATCCAATTCTTTTTACTATCTTGACTTTCTATATATTTTAAGGCAATGTTTTTTAGCTTAATTACACTTATACATGATATGAATATTGCTATAATTGTTAATGTGATAATGTAAATTTGTATTGGTAACTTCATATAATTTGCTAATAATGATATTAAACACATTACTGGCCTTCCATCATTTAATGAGTATTTAATTGCATATTCTTCATATCCTCTATTTATTATGTTATATGTGTCTGTTGCATAGTGCATAGTAATAAATGAATAAAATATACTTATTGTTATTATAAATATAATACAAAATGTAATTTGTTCTTTATATTTTTTCATTATTTTTCCTCTTTTAAGTACTCTATAAATTTATTTATTGTTTTTCCTCTATGACTGATTTTGTTTTTTTCTTCTTCTGTCATTTGTGCAAATGTTTTTGTTCCATATAAAAATATTGGGTCATAAGCAAATCCAGCTGTTCCACAAGGTTCATTTGTTATTTTTCCTTCACAACTTTCTTCAAAGATATGCTTTTCTCCTTTTTTATCTATATAACATAATGCACATTTAAATCTTGCTGTTCTTTTATTATCTTCGACATTTTTTAATAAATTTAGGATTTTTTCTATTCTATCTTTATTTGTTGCTTTTGGTCCTGCATATCTTCCGCTATATATACCTGGTTCTCCATTTAATGCATCTATTTCAAGTCCACTGTCTTCTGCTATTACTGGTGTATTTGCTATTTTATATATTGTTTCTGCTTTTAATATTGCATTTTCTTGAAATGTTTTTCCTGTTTCTTCTATTTCTATATCGTATCCTGCTTCACTTTGTGATATTATTTTTATATTAAATGTTTTTACTTTTTCTGAGATTTCTCTTAATTTGTTTTTGTTATTACTTGCTAAAATTATAGTTTGCATTAAGTTTCCCTTTCTTATATTTTTGTATAATTTATTAATTTAATTTTGTTTGAGATAAATTTTTTGTCTGTTCGAATTTCTTTGCTTAAATCTGTTGTTAAGTATTTTTTGTTATCATCTGCAAATACTGTAACTACTGTTTTATTGTTTTTGTTTTGCCATAATACTGATGCTATTATATTTGCTCCAGATGAAATTCCTACTCCTAGTCCTAACTCATTTGCTAGTTTTCTTGACATATTTATTGCGTCATCATCATTTACTAATATTATATCATCAATTTCTTCTTTTTCTATTAATGCTGGTACAAAGTCGTCTCCTATTCCTTCAATTTTATGGTTTTCTATGCGTTTTCCTTTAGAAATCATTGGCATTTTTTCTGGTTCTAGTGCTACTATTTGAAATTCTTTGAATTTCTCTTTTAATCTTTTTCCTGTTCCCATTAGAGTTCCGCCTGTTCCTACTCCTGAGACAAATGCGTCTACTTTTTCTGGAAGTTGATTTATTATTTCTTGTGCTGTTGTTTCATAATGTGCTAAATAGTTGTCTTTATTTGCAAATTGGTTTGTTAAAAATCCATTTATTTCTTCTGCTTTCTTTTTTGCCTCATCAACACATCTAATAAATCCTCCTTCTTCTCTTGAGATTAGTGTAACTTTTGCTCCATAAGATTTCATAAGATTTACTCTCTCAACACTTGCCCAATCTGGCATATAAATGTATACTGGGTGTTTATAGTATTTTCCTAATGCTGCTAATGATATTCCTGTATTTCCGCTTGTTGCTTCTATTATTGGCATATTGTCTTTTAAAATTCCTTTTGATTTTGCATTTTTTATTATATAATCTGCTACTCTGTCTTTTATGCTTCCTGTTAGATTGTAATATTCTAGTTTAATGTATATACTTCTTTTTTTGCCTTCTATTTCATAGTTTAGTTTTATCATTGGTGTATTTCCTATAAGGCTACTTTTTTCATACATTTTAAGATTCCTTCCTTTCGTTGTTTAAATTTTATAAGTTTTTTAGATTAATATGATAGTTATAGCATTTTATACTATCTAAATGGATAAGTTCATTATTTTCTAATAATTTGTTAATTACCCATTTACATATTTCTATTATTCCTTGATTAATGTCTTTTTTTATTATTTCTACATAGTTGCTAGAACAATATTTTCTGTTTTCTTCTGTTGCATCTGCTAAGTATATTATTTTTTCTAAAATGCTCATATTTTCTCTTCCTGTTGTATGATATTTTATTGCATTTGTCATATCCTCTGTAAAATTATATTCATTTTTGCATATATTCGCTCCTATTTTTGCGTGTATTAATTCTTTACTTTTCTTTTCTATTTCATCTAATTTTATGTTGTATTTTTCTATATAATTATTAATTTCTTCGTTTGTTAGTTCTTTTGCAATATCATGGGCTATTGCTACTATTTTGGCTACTTCTGTGTCTACATTGTATATTTGTGCATATTCTATTGCTCTTTTTACAACTCCTTCTGAGTGTTTGAATCTTTTTTCTGATAGTTTGCTTTTTACATCATTATATAATTCTTCATATTTAATCATGTTATTTTTCTCCATATTTTAAATTTTCTCCTCATTTTTTGATTTTAATTCAAAACTAAGATAACTATATCAAATATCATTAAAATTTTCAATTAATATTAGGATTTATTTGTAAAAAATTGTACAATAATGTAATTGAAAGTAACAAATTTTGAGGAGAAGCTTTTTGGCTTCTCCTCGTTATTTTAAATCTTCTATTTTAAATACATTATATCCTTCATAACTGTAACTTGCATCAATACCTTTCATATATACTTCTCTATCATTTATTTTATCTGTTAATGCATTTTCTAATAAAAATTTAAGTTCTATATTTTTTATTGGACTTCTTTCCATTGCTAATAAGTAATCTTCCTTATTAACTTTACTCCAATCTATAACTTTATTTATTTCTTTCTTTAAAGTCATATCTAACCAAATTCTAGTGCTTCTTCCATTACCTTCTCTAAATGGATGAGCTATGTTCATTTCTATATATTTTTCAATTATCTCATCAAAATTAGATTGAGGCATTTTATCTATTTTTTTTAATACTTCTTCTAGATACATAGCTGATGCAAATCTAAAATTACTTTTTGATATATTTTCTATTCTTATTTTTCCTGCAAATTTATAAATATCTTCAAATAGATATTTATGTATCTCAGATAATCCTTTAAATATTCCTACCTGTATTTTATCTAATTTTCCATTTTCAAATAATTCTCAGGCTTTTATTTTAGTTATTCTTTCTTCTCTTGTCTATCTAATGCTTCTAAATAAAAATCCATTTTTGATATATATTCTGGTTTAAATTTTTCAATTTTTAGTTCAAATGCAACTAAACAGCATAGTGTTCGATTGTAAAATAGTAAATCTATATAAAAATCTTCGTTACCAACCTGTACTCTATATTCTTCTCCAACAAAAGTAAAATCCTTACCAATTTCTAAAATAAAATCTTTCATATTAGAAATAATTGTCTTTTTTAAATCTTTTTCAGAATAATTGTTAGGTAAGTCTAAAAACTCTAAACTATATGTATCTAATAACTTTGTATTTGGATAATCTTCTTCTCCTGTAGCTTTTGATAAACTTTGATTTGCCTTTCCATCTGATAACATATATCTATGAAAATAACCACTTGATAATTGCCTATCTAATTCTCTTGCAGAATAATTATTTTTTATACACATTCTTATATAAAATTCTTTTTCCTCCATAGAATTAGTTCCACTTAAAATTTTAACATTATTACTCCAACTAATTTGTCTCAACAGTGTTGAGACAATTTCATTATCTTTATAAGTTTCATAAAATTGTTTCATTCTATATATACCTGGTCTAGTAAACCCCTTCATTGTAGGATATTCTCTTTTCATAAATTCCACCAGCTTATCAACAATCTTATCTCCCCAATTACTATCATTTACTTTTTCACTTATATATTTTCCAAAATCCCAATATAAAGAAATAAGTTCTTCATTAACTTTCTTATAAGCATTCTTTCTTCTCGTCTCAATCATATTAATAATTTCATTGAAATTTAATTCTAGATTATCCAAATATTTTCCTCCCTTTTACAATTTTATTTTTGTTTTATAATTTTCCTCATTACATGTTTTTCTTATCTTCCTAATCGCTTGTTACTGTAAGTCTTTTCTTTTTTGCATGTAGATATCTATCCTCCTCTGAAAAAACACACCCACAATACTTTTGCATATAAAGACCCAATTCGCGAGCCTTAGCTTGTCCCTCTCTAAAACCAACTCTAAAATCTCTATACAAAAAATTTAGACCATATTTTTTAGCAATCTCTTCACATTGTTCTTTTAAAATATCATGTTTTTGATATGGGCTTACTAAAAGAGTAGTTGAAATAGTATCATATCCATGTTCTTTAGCATATTTTGCAGTTTGCTCAAGCCTTACTTTATAGCAATAGTTTTGACATCTATTTTGCAAATCGCCTATAACATTTTTGCAAAATTCATCTAAGCCATACTCTTCTTCAAATATGGCTTCTATATTAATACTTTTTGCATATTCTTTTAATGTATCTCTTCTTGTTTTATATTCTATGTAAGGATGTATATTAGGATTATACCAATATACAGTTGGTTCGATTCCTTCCTTTCTTAAAGAATCTATACAATATACACTACATGGTGCACAACAAGTATGCATTAATAATTTCATTTTTCTTTCTCCTCTTTTTCTACAACTAATCCTATTAATATTGGCGTACATACTATTATTGGATATATATATCTTACAATCGCACATGGAGCTAAAAAACAAGTCATAAAATATAATAATAAGTATAATCCAATTATTGTTTTTACTCTATTTCTTTTATATATTGCAAATAGCAAATATGCAACTAACATATAAAAATATGTTGCAGGTTGAAATATTATTGAAATAACTGGAATCTTTTGATATTCATTTCTACAGAATAAGTTTTGATAAAACTTTTTTAATTCTGGTAATTTACTGTCATCTACAACGCTAAACTTATTTTTTCCAATTGGAAAACAGAATAATTCTAATGTTCCCATTGTATCTGGCTTTTTATCATTATTGATTTTAGAAAATGAAGTATCATTTATGTACCAATATCCCCTTATTGTATTTAAATATGATTCTATAAAAATTCTTGGTTCTTTTTTTATAAGTTGTTTCATAAATCCAAAAAATTCTTTTTTATTGCTGTTTACAATTTCATTATTAATCATTTTAGCAGTATTGTCTGCAATATAAGGGACATACTTTTCTCCTAGTTTTTTATAGTCTCCAAAATATAATGTTAATTTTTCTTTTTCTTCTTTTGTTAATTCATTTTGTTTTTCTTTAGCTATCTTTCCTGAAAATTGTGTAAATGGGCATATAAATATACCAGTTCCTCCTGTTTCAGTTGTATATTTTTTTAATGCTATATTTGTTACAATACTTGTAAAACTATTTGCTAATATTATTGAAATTAATATTATTATTACTAATTTCTTTTTACTTTCTTTTTCTTTTATTAAAATTATTATAAATGGTATTAATGCTAATACAGCATAGATTACATTTGACCTTAATAATAACATTAAAGTAGTTATTATTACCATATATATACAATCTAAAATTTCATATTTTTCTTTAAGTATTTTGTATATATTTATTATAAATATTAATACAAATCCTGCAAGTAGTACGTCTTTTGTTGTTATCAATGGAAATAGTTGATTATATGGGAATATTGCATAAAATATAATTGCAATATTTCTTATCCATTTCTTCTTTGTTGCTTCTTCTATAAATTTTACACTATATGAAAATATTGTTCCCATTACTAGCATTTGGAATATTGAAAATATAAACATTCCTATAGTGGGTGAATTAAGTTGGCATACACCAATATCATAAAAAGCGGTATATAAAAATGTCGTTATTATTGGATGTCCATTTATTTCTTTTCTGAAATAAGAATTTCTTATTTGATATCCACCATCATAACTTATAATGCATGGATAAAATGCTAATAATGTTGGTATCCAGCAAATTATAATTATCAAAAAGTAAATTAACCATTTATATTTTAATTCTTTCTTGTTGTTTTCTTTGTGTTTAATATTTATTCTTCTTAGTAGGTTTTCTATACTATAATGCAATAGTATAAATATAATGCTTAAAAATATTATTTTTAAGATACTAATTAATAAGTCTGTAAAATTTTCTATGGACTTTCCTTTTACTTGCAAGTTGCTTCCAATTACAAATTGTATGCTTATAATAATCCAAAAAAAGCTTATATATTTAAATTTTCTTGTCTTTATCTGTGTCCATAATCTATTGATAAATTTCATATATACTTATTTCTCCTGTTAACTTTAAATTTTCCCTAATATATTCTATTACTTTTAGTGGTGTTTGCCAATTTAGATTTAATCCTTTTCTTTTTATTAAGTAAATTGTATTTTCATCTTTTTGTTTTATTTTTTCTATTTGTCCTTCTTCCCCGTCTTTTCCTATATTTCCTTTTAAAAACATGTCATAATCTTTATTGTATTTGTTTATTGGAATCATGTAAATTGCAGCTTCTGCATCTAATACATATACTTTTTTTCCTTGTTTTTCTTGCTCTAATATAAACTCATCTATTTGGTTAATTCTTTTTTGCAGATAATCTTCAATTTCTATATTTTTATAATTATTTATTTCTTGGTTTTTTTCTTGTTTTATATATTTATACCAGTTGTTAATTCCAATTGTTAAAATATAAGCAAATATTAAAATCCAAATTACTAAACTGATAATTTTATATGGTTTTTTGCAGATTTTTTTACCTAATAGAATTATTACAGAAAATAGTCCTATTATACTTATAAAACTTCCTATTAAAAAGTGTATTTCATCTGATATAGGGTACATTACAATAATTATTGATAAACTGTATATAAATAGTGTTAGTATGTTTTTTATTGTTTCGTTATCCTTTTTTCTAATTTTTGTAACTACTAAATAGACTTCAAGTAGTATAATATAAATAGGTACTGCTATTGCTAACAATCTTATTTCTAGTTTTTCACTTTGGAATAATCCTAAATAAGATATTTTGTTAGAAAATGTGCTGATTCCTAAAATTGCATAATTGATAAAGTCTTTTAATGCTCCTGTTAGAATTATATATATTCCTATTACAAGACATGGTATTAAAATTCCAATTATTCTTGTAAAAATTTCTTTTAAGTATGGTTTGATTTGTTCTTTATTTTCAATTAATAAGATTTTATAAAGTACAACTATAAAGCTAAGTGTAAAACCTATACTTTGCTTAGTGCATAATGCTAATCCTGCAAGAATTCCAACTAATAAATCTAGTTTTTTATTTTTTAATTCTATATATAATATGGCAAGTGCTAAAAATAATACTGTTATATTATAGTCTATGCAATATATATTTCTGCATATAATTCCTATAATTGCTGTTAAAATAAGGCTTATATTTTCTTCTTTTACTAGTTTCATAAATATCTTTTGAGTTGTGAATAAAATCCCTGTCCATAGTATTGATACTAATATTCTAGATATTATTAATTGATTACTGAATTTTAAGAATATCGCTGTTATCATTGGTAATAGTGGTGTTGTTATCATGCTAATATCTTTATATGGTATTAATCCATTAAATATTGCTCTTGCTGTGTTATAATTCCATATTTCATCTAAGTCATTAATTGGCTTTATAATAATTATTGATAGTACAATAAAAAATATAAATGCAAATAATATAATATTTTTCTTCTTCAATTTTATTCCCCTTTATACTCATATCCTAAATGTTTATATGCTGGTGGTAATACTATTCTTCCTCTTAATGTTCTTGATATAAATCCTATTTGAATTAGATATGGTTCATAAACATCTTCAATTGTATCTACTTCTTCTCCTATTGTAACTGCTAAACTTTCTATTCCTACTGGTCTTCCTCCGTATTGAACTATCATTGTTTCTAGTAATTTTCTGTCTATTTCATCTAATCCTAATTCATCAATTTCTAGCTTGTTTAGTGCATGTTTTGTGATTTTTAGTGTAATATTTCCATCTCCTAATACTAGTGCATAATCTCTTACTCTTTTTAATAATCTATTAGCAATTCTAGGTGTTCCTCTTGACCTTCTGGCTATTTCTACAGCTGCTTCCTGTTCTATTTCTACTTCTAATATTTTGGCTGATCTTGTTACTATTTTAGTTAAGTTTTCTGTTGAGTATAGTTCTAGTCTGCTTACAATTCCAAATCTGTCACGTAGTGGCGTTGTTAAAGAACCTGCTTTTGTTGTTGCTCCAATTAGTGTAAATTTTGGTAAGTCTAATCTTATTGACCTTGCAGTTGGTCCTTTTCCTATCATAATGTCTAGAGTATAGTCTTCTAATGCTGGGTATAGTATTTCTTCTACATTTTTACTTAGTCTGTGGATTTCGTCAATAAATAGTACATCATTTTCAGATAAGTTTGTTAGTAGTGATGCTAAGTCACCTGGTCTTTCTATTGCTGGTCCTGATGTTATTTTTATATTTGTTCCCATTTCATTTGCAATTATATTTGATAGTGTTGTTTTTCCAAGTCCAGGAGGACCATATAATAATATATGGTCTAGTGCTTCTTCTCTTTTTTTAGCTGCTTGTATATATATTTTCATATTTTCTTTTACTTTGTCTTGTCCAATATAGTCTTGCAATGTTTGTGGTCTTAGTGTATTTTCTAGTTTTTCTTCTCCTATATCTTCTAACTCTGGGTCCATTATTCTATCCTCGTTCATATTCTCACCTATCTTTAATTTTGGAAAGTTGTTTCATATTCAGAAACTATTTTTTCCCAATTATATTCTTCTTTAATTCTTAGTTTTGCCATTTCTCCATATTTTTGTTTTTCTTCTTCTGTTATATTTTCTAAGTCATTTATTAGACTACTTAGATTATTTTCTTCTTTATTCCAATATTTTGCACTTTGTTTTGCTACTTCTTTATTAAATCCAATATCATATAATAAATTTATGTTTGTTGTTGACAATGCTTCTAATAATGATGGATTTGTTCCTCCAACTTCATGTCCATGTATATATGCATAAGCATTTTTTCTAATTAATGATAATAGTTCTTGGTCATATACTGTGCCAACAAATTTAATTCTTTTATCTTTTTCAAATTTTGTTTCTTGTTTTAGATTCTCATAAAATTTGTTTTCTTCTACATTTGTAATAATTACTAAATCTTTTTGTGTTTTTGATTTTATGAATTCTTTTATCATTGTTTCATAGTTGTTTTCTGGTACAAATCTTCCTACTATTAGATAGTAGTTTTCTTTTGATATTTCGTTTTTTTCGTACCATTGTTTTAATTTGCTATTATTTTCTTCGTTTTCAATTATTTTTAGGTTTGAACCATAGCTAATAAATTTAGTTTTTGGGTTATATTTTTTATATTCTTCTTTTATATATTTTTCGATGCTCGATGAGTCACATATTAATAGGTCTGCATGTTTTGCCATCTTTTTTTCACATATTTTAAAGAATTTTCTTAATATAAAATTCCATTTTTTTCTTTTCCATTCAAGTCCATCTGGATTTACATATAGTTTAGCTCCTAATTTATGAAGTTTTTTCTTATATCTTTTAATAAATAGTCCTACACCTGTTCCTAAAATATATACTGTTGCATTTTCTATTTTGTTTTCTTTTATATATTTTATAACTTTTTCAAGTGTTGCTAAGTCATAATATTCTGCTTTTGCTGCTCCTATATCTGGTACTTTTATATTAAAGCATCTTGCATTATTATACTCAAATTCATTGTTATCTTTAGCTAAGCAAGATACATGATATTTTATATTTTTATCTATTTTTTTTGCTGTTAAATTTTCTACAAATGTTTCGAATCCTCCATATTTTGCAGGTATACCATTAGACCCTACTATAAATATATTCTTTGTTTCCATTTATGTTTTCTCCTCTTTAAAATTTGTTTAATATTATTGCAATTATCATTTTAACATTTATTTTAAAGTTATTTGTTCTAAAGTTTTTATTAAATAATAACCACATTTTTGATTTTATACTTTTTGTGTATTTTATTAGGTTATTTATTGTTTCTGTTGCATTTTCTGTTAGTAATTTTTCATATCCTTTTTTTAGTTCAGTTGCTATTTTTATTCTCATATTAGTTTTTTCTTTAAATGCAATTTTGAATTGTTTTTTTAGTTTTTTTATACCATCATCTTTATATCCAACTACATTATTAGCGTGTTGTCTATATTTTATGTAAGTATTTTGGTCTATTACTACATTTCCCCCAATTGCATAACATACTCTTGTTATCCACGAATCATGCATTATTATATATTCTGGTTCATAAGAGTTTATTATATCTCTTAGTTTTTTGTTAAATACTTGTGTACAACCGCGTAGCAAAGTTTTTTATCATTTCTCCTTCAAATGTGTATTTTCCACTTACTTTTTTTGTTTCTATATTTTCTAAGCTTTCATTTACAATACCTAGTGCTGATAAATATAATTCAGGTTCGTTTATGTTATTTAGTTTATTTATTGCTGATATAATTTTGTTTTCTTCCCATATATCGTCTTGGTCTGCAAATGAATAATAGTCTGCTTCTTCTGATTTTTTTAGTAATTCCATAAAGCTTCTGGCAGGTCCGATATTTTTTCCTTTATAAAATGTAATTTTTTTGTTTTTGTTTGATATTTCTTCTAGTATTTTTATTGTGCTATCACTAGAGCCATCATCTCTTACTAATAAATGTATATCAACTTCTTTTTGTTTTAATATGCTTTCTATTTGTTCTTTTAAGTATTTTTCACCATTATATGTTGATAATAGTACTTGTACTTTTTTCATTTTTCTCACCTTTTTTATTTTTCATATTATACCTTTTATTTGCTTATATGTCTAGTTTTTATTATTTTAATTTGTGAATAGATTATATCACTATTTTAAAAAAAAGAATAGACTTAACATTTCTGTTAGCCTATTCTTTTCTAGATTTTCTTACTCGTAAATTATCTCTGGTTTTAGGGTTATGAAATTCTCGCCATCTAACAATTCCACAAATTCAGGTTTTGTTATATCTATGGCATTGGGATATGTTTTGGTTTTTATCCTATCTCCATATATTGACAATACCGTTAGTCCTTCTTGAGTTCTTGCCTTGAATAGTAGCACATCACAAATGGAAATCACAAATTTGTAATCTCCTTTTTGGGCTTGCCCGATTTCAATAAATTTATTCCTTTTTTTTCTCATTACTCTGACAAATTCTTCTCTGTTCTTTGAAACAAAGTAATATTCTTTGTCTTCTATGGCTTTCTCACATATATCAGCCATACAATAAGATTTTATTTTAGGAATATTTTCATCTCCTTCTTCCATGCTTACTAAGACTTTTGGATTTTTCCTTACCTTAATTGCAATTGCAGGCTCGCCTTTTACAAGCTTCTTTGCTTCTTCATCTTCAAATGAAAATGGTTCTGGGTATATTCCATCATCCATGCGGTATGTATACCATAAGTCATCTTCTTTTGCTAATATCCTTATTGGTCCTGTTTCTGAATATATTTGAGATATTCCCATTATTTCTTTGCTCGAAGAAGTGTTTATATTACTTAAGAACATAATTTCTGTGCATTTTATCTCTCTTTTTATCTTTCCAGAAAATAGCCAAAGTATAACATTCTCTTTCTCTTGGTACAGAATAATAACTTCATTTTTTATAATGCTGGATTTCATTCCATCTACATCATATATTTTTTTGAGTTTATATTCTCCTGAGCTTTTGTAGAAAAGTCCTTCTGTTCCAAGAAAGTATACTCCTCTAGAGCCTTTTACTGTGAAGTCTGAGGTTTTGTTTTCTTGTTCAGAAATTTTTGTTACTTTTTTCTTTCCTGATACTTTTTCTGCTACATATATAGCATCCGTTTTTGCACCAGTATAGATTCGTATCCCTATTTCTTCTAGTTTGAAGTTTTTCCTCCCTTCTACTAACCATTCTTTGTTGTTCTTCCGATAAAATTCGATTTTATTGCGTGTTGATAATTTCTGCATCTCGAAAATCTCCTTTCTGTTTACTAAGTTGTACTACATCTTAGTTTTTTGTGCCTGATGTTTTTTTGCAACTTTTGTATTTTATCACAAAAATTTTAGAGTGTCTAGGAGATTTTATGATTTTTATACAATTTCTATTTTCCTTTTTTATAAATATTTTCACAAGATTTACAAGTAATTTTCATTTCATAAGTAGCCACTTTTTTATCTAATATTGTAATTAAAGGTTCATTATCTTTTGGACAGCAAAATCTATTTTTTATAATGACTAATTCATCATTGCAATCTTTACCTATATTACTATCTTCAAAATCTAATAATGCACTACCAATACTTCCACAATTACATTTATATTTTAATTCTAATCTATCATAAGTCGCATAACATAAATAACCTATATTTTCATTGCATTTATCGCAATACATCCATCCACCATAATTAGTCGCTAGTCTTGTATTTACTAATTCTTTATTTTTTACTATTCTTGCCATAACTTTATTTCCTTTCATATTATAGTTTGCTATTCTATTCTTTTTCTAAGATTGTTGAAACTATACCACATAACATTCCACCTAATGGGAAAACAATCCAATTTATATGCCATATATTATATATGATTCCTGTGGCCAAAAATATCATTGTAGCAATTAACATTATTACACCACATATTTTGCCTATCTTGCTATCTCTTTTTTTATTTTCTTCTGAATTAGTTTTATTATATTTATCAATATCATATTTATCTTTTTGGATTCCAAAATAAATAAATATTGGTACTGCTATTGTTACACAAGACATTAAAGCAACGACTGGTATAGTGTTTTCTTCATTTACAAAATTCATTCCGTATAAGAAAATTAACATTATTGTACCTAATAATATTAATGCTACCGCTATTGCAATCGCTTTTGGAAATTTTTTATTAAAGTTTTCAATTTCTTCTTCACTATATAAGTTAGATAATTTTGGATTTTTCTTTTTAAAGTTGTCTTGCTCTATTCCCAATATAATAAATATTGGTACTGCTACCAAAACACATAAAAGTAAAACAGTAACCCCTACTATTCCATATTGTTCTTCTAATTTAGATGTTTCTGCCATTGCTGAAAGTCCTGCAAAATATAAAAGAATTGTTGTTCCAAATAATATAATTCCAACAGCTAAAGCTATCCCTTTGCTAAATTTGTTTTGCAAATTTTCATATTTCTTCTTTTCTCCTGTTGTATCTGCAGTAATTTTCCCCTTTAATAAATTATCCATACTACAATCAAATATTTCACATATTGTAATCAATTTTTCTGTTTCTGGATAGCCATTTCCACTCTCCCATTTTGAAACTGCTTGTCTTGATACTTCAAGTTTTTCTGCGAGTTGTTCTTGCGACATATTTTTTACTTTTCTTAGATTTTGTAGATTTTCACTAAACCCCATATCTTACACCTCCTAATATAAATTTTACAGTTGCATAAATATTTTTTCCACCAACTTACATTTGCAACTTAAATTTTCTTTGCAACTTGAATTTGCAACCCTTGTATTTCAAACTAATCTACATAATAAATTGTATTTTCAAGTTATATTTTACTGAAAATTACTGTTTTTTCTTTCATTGATATTTTACCAACTTCATATCCATATTCTTTAGATTCTTTCTTATAAGTTAAAAATGAATGATTTATATCGAATCCTAAAATATTTCTGATTTCTTCATAAGATAATTTATAATTTTCTTTATTATTTTCTTTTAAAAACTTCCATAATGGCTCGTATTTGCTCATTTTAAATACTCTTTACAAAATGTAATTTTTATTTATTATATTTCTTATAATTTTTAGCCAAGATTATCTCTCATGTTAAATCTAATATCATTCCAATAAAAGCAATTATTCCACCTATTACAAAACCAACAATTTGTGGCATAAATTCTTTAATACTAACAAATGATAATAGAACAACTATTAAACCTATTGTAGATACAATTCCTCATGACAACATTAGTTTATAACTTGTTGTTTTTTCTTGTTTACATTTTTTCTTAAATTCTTTTTTATTCATATTTTTATATCTCTTTCTATAACTTGTAATTTGAGAGTAAGGTAGAGCTATCTACCTTTATGTTTCTCTCTTTTTTTCTGTTGCCTTAAAGAATACAATTTTTCCTTTTCAAGTTCTTTTTGTTCTTTTGTTTTTATTCTTCTTATTGTTTTATTCTGCTCTTGTTGTAGTTTTAATGCTTGTTGAGATTTTGTACCAACACCTTTATTAATAAGCTGTTGCTTTACATCTCTTTGAACTCTTTTAGGATTTACTTTTCTCTTAAAGGCTGTTTCATACAGTATTTCTGGACTATATTTCAATTTATTGTATCTATTTAAAACAAAATTTAAAACTTCGTTGTCTTTTGGCTCTGCTCCAAATATTACTTTACAAACTGATAATTTCTCATCAATACTTCTTTCAAATATTCCTACCCAAAACGGTTCTTCAAAATATACTGTAAGTTTTACTGATACTCTGTCCATAATACCCCCCTCCTTTAAATTTCTAAAAAGAACGGACAACCCAGAGGGGCAGGTTACTGACAATATATTTGATATTGCTTCTGGACTACCAACCAGAATGTGTTTTTATCTTTCCTTTATAGTGATAACTCAATATCCTATGTTTCGATTATAACATAAAAGGCAAGTAATTATCAACTTAATTACCTGCCCTAGTTATTGTAATTTCTCGCACTAATTGATTAGTGTATCTTCTATCTTTTTTATATTGCTAATAGTTTGTTCGTGATGACCATAGTATATTTTTGATATATTATGGCTTAATATTTTATTCCAACTATTATTTATCTTTTCATCATTAAATGTTATTGCAGATTTTAAGTCGTATAAATCTCCTACAAAAGCACTACCATTATCTAAAATTAGAGAAATACTATCTTCACTATGTCCAGGTGTATATATTATTTCTCCATCTATCCCTAAATCATTTAAAAACTCTCTACTTTGCTCACAAGATATAATTACAGGCTCTGTATTTATAGGCTTAAACTGAATATTCTTATCTTTTTGCAAAATTGTGTCTGAACTATGAATATAATCTTTTTGAACATCTACTAGCAATAGTTTTGTTCCCATATCAATTATATTTTGTGCTATTCCTATGTGGTCTGGGTGGTAATGTGTAATTAAAAGATAATCAATTTTTTCAATATTTAATTCTTTAATTTTTCTATAAAAGGCTTGTAATGTTCCTGACCAGTCTGTATCTACTAACAAACCACCATTTTTACCTTTTATATAATAACAATTTGTATTTCCATATTTTAATAGTTGTATCATTTCCGTTCCTTTCAAATTGTAATTTATATAACTTCTTTTCTATGATTCAAGTGTATTCCTATATGTCCTATTCCTAATATAATTGTTGCCATAATTAAGAATATATTTTTACCATATATACCTAGCAAGAAAAATGCAAATACTGGTAGTGTAGCACCTGCAACTGGTATTCCTAGTAAACTACTATACATATCTTTCATTGTTTTATTGCTTTTAAAATATCTAATCCAATATATTTCATATAAAATCATAATAATAAAGGCAATTAACAATATAATAGACCAATTTGTAATCTTATTTATATTAAGATTACTAAATATCAAAGATAAACAAGTTACTAGCATTTCCCCAATTCTTTCAAATAGTAGTAATACTTTATTTTCATTTTTAACATACTTTTCATACTCTTTTGGCTTATTTTTACTCCATATAATATTTGGTATCATTAACATCAATAAAAATACTAAACCTATATATGAAAATCCAAAGTTAATATTCATTATTTTATCTCACTTTCAACTTGTAATTTGTTAAATTTATTATAACATAAAAGAACAGATAGTTTTCTGTTCTTTATACAAATACTTTTAATAATTAAATACTTTTTGTTAATTTTGTTCTTTCTTTTTTTCTTCTTTTTTCTTTTTACTCCACCAAGTACCAGTAAGTGAACAGCCTCCACCAATAAATATAAATACTATCATAAATATCCAAAATTCCATATTATTCCTCCTATTTTATAAATATTATAATTAAATTTATAATAAGTGCTATCATACCTGCTAATATTGCAAATAAAATCTTCTGATACATTCTTTTTCCTAGTTCTTGTTGCCTTTCTTCATAGTTCAATTGTTTACTATTAATAAAAGCCAAAATTTCTTTATAAGTTTGAATATTATTATTTTTTTTGATTTTTTCAGCTATTCCAGCAGTAAAAAAAGTTACTAAAAAAAATA